>JBDTZT010000374.1:0-4926 GCA_040005005.1 Actinomycetota bacterium | reverse complement strand
GGCGACGACCAGCTTTATTTTTACGACGCGATTGCGCCGATTGTCGCGGCGGATTCGATTGATATGAGGGTTGCTTTCAAAGCCGCCCGCTACGGCAAAGGCGGCGACGATTATGTCAATTGTCCAATGACACGCGAACAATACGAGCGGTTTTACAACGAACTTATCGAAGCGAAATCGGTTCCGCTCAAGCGTTTTGAAGACACGCATTGGTTTGAATCGTGTCTGCCGATCGAGGAAATTGCGCGGCGCGGCATTGATACTCTGCGGTTCGGTCCGATGAAGCCGAAGGGACTGCCGCTGCCAGCGACGGGCAAAGAACCTTACGCCGCGGTGCAGCTTCGACAGGAAAATCTGATGGCTGATGCTTACAGCCTTGTCGGTTTTCAAAATCACTTGAAATACGGCGAACAAAAACGCGTTTTGCAACTTGTTCCCGGGCTTGAAAACGCCGATTTTCTGCAATACGGGCAAATTCACCGCAACACTTTTATCAATTCGCCGCAGATCTTGCATGAAACTTTGCAAACCAAAAAACAGCCGAAACTCTTTTTCGCCGGACAAATCACGGGCGTTGAAGGTTATCTCGAATCAGTCGGCACGGGTTGGCTCGCCGGATTAAACGCGGTGAAATTAGCGCGAAACGAAGATTTGCTAACCGCGCCGCAAAGTTCGGCGATCGGCGCCCTTTGCCGGTATGTTTCAAACGTCGAAACGAAAAATTTTCAGCCTGTAAATATAACTTTCGGCTTGCTCGCGCCCGCTTCGGTCGAACTGCGAAAAAAATATCGCAACAAACGTGAACGGCACGGCGTTCAAGTCGAACTCGCGCTCAAAGATTGGGACGAATGGCTTTCGTCAATAAACAAAAATGCTTTGGAGGCGCATCAATAAATGACGACAGTGGTAGTTGTGAAAAAAAACGGTTATGCGGCAATTGCCGCCGATACTTTAACAATGTGGGGCAATATGAAAGAATCCGCCAATCATATCGCCAATCACGAAAAAATATTGAAATTTCAGGATAATTATCTGGCTTTTACGGGTTCGTCCGCCTTCAAATTGGTGGTTGAGCATTGGCTTAATAAAGCAAAACGAAAGCCTAAATTCGACAGCGTTGAAAATATTTTCAGTTCATGGCTGTCGTTTCACGATCAATTAAAAGAAAACTATTTCCTGCGTGCCGAAGATGAAGACGATGACGCCTTTGAAACATCCCGAATGAATGTTTTGATTGCGAATCCGAAAGGTATTTTTTCGATCGGCGTTTTGAGAACAGTCAACGAATATAAAACCTTTACCGCCTACGGAAGCGGCTGCGATTATGCAATCGGCGCAATGCGGGCGGTTTACGATGACGAAACCAAATCAGCGGAAGACATAGCCAAAATCGGCATCGAAGTGGCGGCTGAATTTGACGACGGAACAGATTTGCCGTTGAACTGTTACACGATAAAACTGAAATAATGGAAACCGCGCAAATATTAATCATTCTTGCTGTTTTTGCCGTTGCCATGCTTTATTCGTCGGTCGGACACGGCGGCGCGTCGGGTTATCTGGCGGTGATGGCTTTGCTCGCGGTGGCGCCCGAAGTAACGCGCCCGACGGCTTTGATTTTGAATCTTTTTGTTGCGTCAATCGCTTTCGTGCAATTCTATCGCGCCGGATATTTCGACTGGAAAATATTTCTGCCGTTTGCGGCGGGTTCGATTCCCTTTGCATTTCTCGGCGGGATGATTCATTTGCCGATTGTCCTTTATAAAATAATTCTCGGCATTACGCTGATGCTCGCGGCAATTCGGCTGGCGATAAATTTGAAATCGGAACGCGAACCGCGCGCACCGGAAATCTGGATTTGTTTGCTGATCGGCGCTGGTTTGGGTTTTGTTTCGGGACTTGTCGGCGTCGGCGGCGGAATTTTTCTGACACCGATTTTGCTCCTGATGAATTGGACGGAAACAAAGAAGGCGGCGGGAGTTTCCGCGCTGTTTATTCTCGTCAATTCGATTGCGGGGCTTTTCGGAAATTGGTTGTTGGGTAAAGATTCGCAAATTTTTAACCTTCCGTCGAATGTCTGGTTTTGGATAATCGCCGCTATAATCGGTGGCTTAATCGGTGCCACTGTGGGAAGTTATCGTTTTAATTCATTGACTTTGCGGCGCGTTTTGGCAGTCGGTCTGCTGATCGCCGGCGCGAAATTGATTTTTACGTGAGAATTTTATGAATCAAAATTTCGCTGAATTTGAAGAAAACGGTTTTGTAATTCTTAAAAATATTTTGGACGAAAAAAACGTTTTGATTTTAATTGAAGAATTGTCAAAATTAAAGCCTTCAAATTCCGTCAGCCGAAAAAGTGAATCGGTTTACGGCGTCAGAAATTTGCTCAATCTTTCGCCAAAAGTTCGTGAATTTTCGCAAAGCGAAATTATCAAAAACATTGCAAAAAAATATCTTGGCAAAAACGCCAAGGTCGTTCGCGCAATTTTCTTTGACAAAACCGCCGAAGCTAATTGGAAAGTGCCGTGGCATCAGGATTTGACGATTGCCGTCAAAGAAAAATGCGAAACCGAAGGTTTTTCGGCGTGGACGCGGAAAGCCGAAATTCAGCACGTTCAGCCGCCGATTCGGGTTTTAGAAAAAATGATAACTTTACGTTTTCATCTTGATGACGCGGACGCGGGCAACGGCGCGTTAAAAGTCATTCCGAAATCGCACACGAAGGGACGTTTGAGCGCGGAAGAAATTAAATTCCTGCACCAGGCAAACGAAACGCGAGTTTGCAGCGTCAAAAAAAGCGACTGTTTAATAATGCGCCCGTTGATTTTACATTCTTCTTCCGCTGCCGCGACTCCGAAAAACCGGCGCGTGATTCATTTTGAATTTTCGGCGCAGGATTTACCAAACGGTTTGAATTGGTATGGTTCTTAAAGTTTTACTCACAATTTTAATGCTGGTTTTTGCGCTGAATCTTTTCGCGCAAAGCGGGCGCAACAAACCGGCCGAAACACCGTCACCTTCGCCGACGCCTCGCCGCACGCTCGGAAGTTATAATCCGACCGAAAAAATCTTGGCTGTTCCGAATGCTTCGCCGACCCCAAGACCGAAAACCAATGATGACGGCGATATTATCAAGATTGAATCTAATCTCGTGCCGATTCCCGCATCCATTCTCGATGCGCGTGGTCAGATGATCGGAGCTTTAAAGCTTCAGGATTTTCTGCTTCAAATTGACGGCAAAGAGGTTGAGATCGGCGACCTCTCGCGTTCGGAAACGCCGGTTCGACTGGCACTTCTTTTCGATAATTCTTCGAGCGTGACGATTGCCCGCGAATTTGAGAAAAAAGCCGCCGTGAATTTTTTCCGCCGCGTCATTCGTCCCGACAAAGATTTGGTCGCGCTTTTCAGTGTCGCCACGGTTTCGCGGCTTGAACAGCCTTTGACCAAAAATGTTTCATCGCTCGTGCAGGCAATCGAAAACTTTGCTCAACCGGCGGGAGCGACCGCGCTTTTTGACGGAATTATCGAAGCGGCAAATTATCTGAAAGAAGCGCAGGGAAGGCGCGTGATCATTATTGTTTCCGACGGCGACGATACGATCAGCGATATTGACAATACTTTGGAAAAAGTCCTGAAAACCCTGCAGGAAAGTAATTGTCAGGTTTACGTTGTCAAAACCACCGATTTTGAAAATGCCAAACGAACCGGACAGCGAACCGGAAGCGCGAATCTTCGCCAACTCGCCGCCGAACGCCGAATGCAGGAAATCGCCGGACAAACCGGCGGCGCGGTTTATTCGCCGATTGACGAAACGGAACTTGACCAGGCCTTTAATCAAATCTCCGCCGAACTCGCCCAGCAATATATCTTGAGTTATTATCCCGAAAACGAAGCCGACAAACGCGGCGAATTCCGCACGATCTCGCTCGCCGTCAAAACGCGCCAAAATCTGACCGTCAGAACCAGAAAAGGTTATTATGTTCCCAGGAAAAATTGATAATGGATAATGGATAATGGATAATGCCGAAAGAATTAAATTATCTGCGGTCCCTTTTTCATTATGTTAGAAGAACTCTTGAAACAATTTTTCCAACACCTGCGCTACGAGCGCAATGTCAGCCAACATACTTTGCGAAATTATTCGAGCGATTTGGAGCAATTCCGTGATTATCTGCTCTTAAAAGGCAAAGTTTCCGACATTCCCGTTTCGGAGATTGACCACCTTACGATTCGTGAATGGATGGCAAACTTGCACGGCGATCATAAAAAAACTTCGATCGCGCGGAAATTGGCTTCTTTAAGGACGTTTTTTCAGTTTCTCGTGCGCGAAGGCGTGCAGGAAACCAATCCCGCGAAATTAGTTGCGACGCCGAAAATCGAACGCAGTTTGCCGACTCATCTTTCGATGGAAGATGCCGTGCGCTTTATCGAAACGCCCGATTTGCAGACGGATTTGGGCCGGCGCGACCGCGCTATTTTGGAATTTCTTTACGCGACCGGAATGCGCGTCGGCGAACTTGTCGGATTAAATTTGAAAGATATCGATTTCCGCGAAAAACTCGTCCGCGTGACGGGCAAACGCAAAAAGCAACGCATTTTGCCATTTGGCGAACCCGCGCTGCAAGCCTTGCTGTTTTATCTTAACGAAACCCGGGCCGCGTTTCTAAATAATTGTCCGCCTTCGGAACGCGACGACCAAGCCGTTTTCTTAAATTATCAAGGATCACGAATTACGACACGTTCGGTCGGGCGAATGGTTGATAAATATATCAAACTCTGCACCGATATTCACCGCGATATTTCGCCGCACAGCCTGCGTCATTCATTCGCCACGCACCTGCTCGATTCGGGCGCGGATTTGCGCGACATTCAGGAACTTCTCGGACACGCGCGGCTTTCGACAACGCAGATTTATACGCACGTTTCGAT
>JBDTZT010000373.1:0-4932 GCA_040005005.1 Actinomycetota bacterium | reverse complement strand
ACCTCACCTCAGGACCCGGAAAACTTTGTATTGCGCTCGGTATTAACCGCGAACTGAACGGCGCAGATTTATTGAAGGACAAAATTTGGCTCGAAGATCATAAAACATTTTCGAGCGGAGAAATTGAAATCGGCAAACGCATCGGGATTGATTATGCCGAAGAGTTTGCCGAAAAGCCCTGGAGATTCTGGTTAAAAAATAACTCGTTTATCAGTAAAAATAAATTAATGCGATAAATAACTTTTCAGAATCGGCTCAAGTCTGTCAAAATCAACCGGTTTATCAATTAAATCATTACATCCGGCTTCGATTGCTTTGTTGTAATATGTTTTCCCGAACGCCGTGACGGCAATAATCGGAACCTGCGAATCAGCAGCAAAATCTCTAATTGCGCGGGTCGCTGTTAATCCGTCCACAATAGGCAGGGAAATGTCCATCAAAATTAAATCGGGATGATACTGTTTAACGCGGTCAATTGCTTCGATGCCGTCCGCCGCTTCGATTACCTTGTAACCGTAGCTTTCAAGTAGAATCTTCATAAATTCCCGTGTATCTTCATAATCCTCAACAATCAAAACTGTTTTTACCATATAACACATAATCTCTAAATAGAACTAAAATAATACGTTAAAAGTTCCAATTTTCCTCAAGACGCAAATGCAGTGCCAAAGATTAAACTTTAACGCATAGATGACTGTCACAAACTTTGTTTTTTGCCGGGTAGCAACATATTTAAACCTTAAAAAACTAACACCGTTTGAAGGAATAAAACAAATTCCTGTATATTAAACGCTATGAAAACCCTTTATCCTGAAATCGAACCATTTGAATCGGGAATGCTCAAAGTTTCCGACATTCACGAAATTTATTACGAACGTTGTGGAAACGCAGACGGCATTCCCGTCGTTTTTCTGCACGGCGGACCGGGCGGCGGGTTAATTCCAATGTATCGTCAATATTTCGATCCGAAAGTCTATCACATCATTTTGTTTGACCAGCGCGGTTCGGGCAACTCAACGCCGCACGCCGAACTGCGCGAAAATACGACGTGGGATTTAATTTCCGATATCGAAACTTTGCGCGAAAAGTTCGGCATTGATAAATGGTTCGTGTTCGGCGGTTCGTGGGGCAGTACTTTGAGTCTGGCTTATGGCGAAACGCATCCTGACCGTTGTTTAGGTTTGATTTTGCGCGGAATTTTCTTAACGCGGCGCAAAGAACTTTTATGGTTTTATCAATACGGCGCGAGCGAGATTTTTCCCGATTTCTGGGAACGCTACCGCGACGAAATTCCGTTTGAAGAACGCGGCGATTTTATGACGGCGTATTACAATCGTCTGACGAGCGACGACGAAGCAGTGCAGCTTTCGGCGGCACGGGCGTGGAGCGTGTGGGAAGGTTCGACCTCGAAACTTTTCCCTGACGAAAACCTGATGAATCATTGGGAAGGCGCACATGAGGCAGTCGCTCTGGCGCGCATCGAATGTCATTATTTTATGAATAATTCGTTTTTCCCGTCGGAAAATTATTTACTCGAGAATATTGATAAAATCCGCCATCTTCCGACCGTCATCGTGCAAGGCCGCTATGATGTTGTTTGCCCGATAACGAGCGCGTGGGATTTGCACCGCGCCTTTCCCGAAGCCGAATTTATCGTCGTGCCGGACGCCGGGCATTCCGTCAGCGAAAAGGGAATCACCTCTGCGCTGGTCGAAGCAATGGATAAATTTAAGGAAAAAGGCAAAAGTTAAAAGGTAAAACACTTTTTCGATGGAAACATTGATAAAATAGCGTTATTATAAAAATAACTGACGCGCAGACTTTTTAGATTTTCGTGCGTCTAAATTTTAGAGTTTTATCGAGGAATAATATTATGCCGCAAGGTTGGGAATGGATAATTATCGGTGGTGCTTTATTTTTGCTGTTCGGAGCAAGCCGTTTGCCGCAGCTCGCGAAATCTCTCGGACAATCGCGCAAAGCGTTTAAGGACGGAATGCGCGAAGCCGAAGAAGAGGCGGAAATAGAAGAGAAACAACGGCAGCTCAATCCGAAAGCGGCGACAGCGCAAGTCGCCGCGCCGCAGATCAGTGCGCTGACTGACGAAGAAATCATGACGGAAATGCGCCGCCGCGCCGAAATGAAACAATCGTAAATTAAAAAAAAGATAAGAAAATAGGACGCGGAAAAACGCGGATTAAGCGGATAACTCTGATAGATTAAAAATCCGCGAAAATCCGCGTCATATTTCTCAGTTTTTTCAAATTCTCAGGCTTATTTTAAATTTAAGCGGCGACAAATCTTTTTACGAAAATTTGTCGCCGCTTAAATTGCTTTTTGAAACTCGGCGAGCAATGAATAACGCTTGTAAAGCGGCGTAATTTTCAATTTGCCGACACCTTTCTTCTCCAAATCTTCCACAAAAGGAATCAATTCTTTCGGATATTTAACGTGGAATTGAGCGAGCCAGCTTTTTAATATTCGCCGAAACCAGCGCGGCAACTCTTCCTGGTCGTAAAAATCCACGATGTAAAGACTTTTTCCCGCCTTCAGATTTTCGAGTGCGTTTTCGATTGATTCTTTCCACGGCGGAATTATCGAAACCGCGTAGCTGAAAAATATCGCGTCGAACTTTTCGGCTAAATCAAAGGTTTTATCAAACTTGAAATCGTCGGCAAGTGCGGTTTTGAGAAAAATATTTGAAAGATTCTTCGCGTCAAGTTTGCTTTGCGCCGTTTTGAGCATTTCGGCGGAAGCATCAAGTCCGAAAAAATTTGCTTTCGGATATTTTTTCGCCAAAATGATGAGATTCCGCGCTGTTCCGCAGCCGACTTCCAAGACA
Organism: Actinomycetota bacterium; assembly: GCA_040005005.1. Lineage (GTDB taxonomy): Bacteria > Acidobacteriota > Blastocatellia > Pyrinomonadales > Pyrinomonadaceae > JAFDVJ01. Next base: position 2,093 of record JBDTZT010000373.1, on the reverse strand, counting down.
TTTTCACGGTCGGAAATTTTCATTTCGCTGATTAGCCGGTCGCGTCCCAATAGATAATATTTACGCGTTAAATCGTAGAAATATCGCTGGTGGCGATACATCTTGTCCATTTTCTCGAAAGCACCATTTGGATTTTGGATTTTGGATTTTGGATTTTGGATTTCGTTTGAACTTGTTTTTTTAGATTCTTCCATTCCTTTTTTATGCTTGGATTGAAAAGCGGAACAAATTTATTTTTGAAGGTTTTTCAGTTGGTTTTATTGATTTTTTTGCTGTACTCGCGCAACGAGTCTTTGGCGTTTTGGCGGATTTTGTTTTGCAGAAATGACGACCAGCCGAGAAGAATTCCGCTGATTCCCAAGGCTTGTTTCGACCATTTCCAAATGTCGAATGTATCTGTGTGGCGAAAGATTTTCCCGTCTTGAAACTCGAATTCCGCGTGAATTTCGTTAAAAACTTGTCTGCCCGTTTTGCTGAAAAGATAATCCGCCGTCCAATCCGCCGAACCTTTTTTATCATCGGCGGAAAGATTTTTGAATTCTACACGAATGTTTCCCTTGGCACGCGTCATGAGCATTCGCCACATATTTTTTGCGTCTGCGCCTTTGAGCAGTCTGAAAACCGGATCGGAAAACTCGATTTCGTCCGAGTAACACGAAATCATTCCGTCCGCATCGTTGTTTGCGAACGATTCGTAAAAATGCCGGATTAGCTGTTCGTTATCCATAGATTTTGCCGTCTATTTTAAAATATAAAGATGAAATCCGCCGTAAATCGAAGCGCGGTCTTGTTTGAAAAGTTCCTTTGAAAAATCTTCTTCGTAAACAAATTTTTCGCGCAAATCCGGCGGCAAATTCGTTTCAATCGGCGAACTTGAGCCGGCGGTGCGAAAAATTATGCGCGTATCTGGTTTGCCTTTGTCGGCAATTGCTGTCCAAAGTTCGGTCATCGCATCGCGGTTCATCCAATCCTGCGCGTCGAGAAAAACGAAGCGATTAAAGGTGCCTGAAGGATGATTTTTTATTTCGTCTGTTACCGAACCAATTTTTGTGCGGATATTTTCGGCATTTGCCTTTAATTTTTCGTAATTTTCCGCTTTCAGATATTCGGGCACGGCGCGACGGTTTTCGGTGTCGTATTTTCGCGCAAAAGCCTGCCACGCGAAATAATTTTCATAAATCGGATACGAAACGGCGAGACGTTTTGTCCGTTCTTTGTAAACATCAATTATATTTCCGCCTTCGGCTAAATCTTTTTTGAGTTCATTATATTGTTGCGGCGGTATGCCGAGACCGAACATCGTGACCGGCATTTTGCCGATTGTTTTGATGACGAACGAATCAAAGAACGGCGCGATGTATTTTTCGTAAAGTTCGGCTTGTTCGGCGAGCGTTTTTGCCCTTAAAACTTCGTCGGGACGGCAGCCCAGAAGCCGCGAAAATTTATGAAAAAACCGAAGAAAATAACCGTTGCGCGAATGTTCGTAAAGTCCGCCTTGACGGAAGAAATTGATGCGCCTGCCGTGCGTGATTTTACCGAGCAGGGAACTTGATTCCCAAAAATCTTTGGTTGCTTTATCAAGATTCGGGGCGATGAATTTTTCGTAATTTGCAATCGTCTTTTCGCTTTTGCCGAAGCCGAAAAAAGCAAAAAAATCCTCAAAGGTCGGCAGAAATTTAAGCGCGGCAATTTTGAGATTCAGCAGAAAAATATGATGACGATTGAGGTCAACGGCCGTAACTGATTGCGGTTTTTCGAGCAGATAATTGAGCGCGTTGCAGCCACCCGATGAAATCGTCAGAACGCGTGAATTTTCGTTGAGTTTCAAGGCTTGCAGGTCAACTCGCGGATCTTCCCAGATTTGATTATAAACAAAAGCATCAAACCAAACGGCGAAAAGTTTCTGCAAAACACTTTGCCGTTTGGAAGCCTCTTTTTGCTTGACCGCGCCTAAAACGAGTTGTTCTTCGCTCATAATATTTAGAGTCCAGAGTCTTGAGTCCAAATTCCCGAGCTTTTGTTTTTGACTTCAGACTCTGGACTATTCATTGACCATTACTTCCACCGGGTCAATCGTTGAAGCCTTCCACGCC
>JBDTZT010000372.1:0-4936 GCA_040005005.1 Actinomycetota bacterium | reverse complement strand
TAAATTGAGCGAGGTGCGAATGCCGAGCGCGCGGCGAACATCACCGACGCGCATTAAGGAAGGGTGAAATTTCGGCGCGAACATAAAACAAATTCCGGCGCCGTCGAGACTTATTTGGGCGATTTCCGGCTCGCTTGAAATTTTTACGCCGAGTTTGGCCAGCACGTCCGCGCTTCCGGTGTCGCTCATCACCGCGCGGTTGCCGTGTTTAGCGACCGCTAAACCCGCGCCGGCGGCGACAAAGGCGGCGGCGGTCGAAACATTAAAGGTTTTGGCGATACTCAAACCGGTTCCCGAAACGTCTATAAAATTCTTTTGGCGCGATGTGATTTTGACGGCCTGCGCCCGCATAACACGCGCCATTCCTGCCAGTTCGGCAAAGGTTTCGCCTTTGGCGGTCAGCGCGGTCAGACAGCCAGCGATTTGCGCCGGGTTGGCTTCAACATCGGTCAGGGCGCGAAAAAAGTCGGCGGCTTCTCCCGCATCCAGATTTTCGCCGCGAATCAAACGGTTCAAATAAGGAAAAAGCGGCGTGTCGGCTTTACTGTTGCTCGCTGATAAAGGCGCCGCGAGAAGCCATTGTGTTTTCGACATAAACATATCATAAGGCAGGAAAAGTGAAAAAGGTAAAGTCAGGAGGCGTTTGAAATTGGAAAACTACTTCTAACTTCTAACTTCCGATAGTCAATGTTTACTATTTCAGAGATTTAAGAAGTTTTGCAAGAGTTTTTTGCCGTCTTTCGTGAGAATGGATTCGGGATGAAACTGCACGCCTTCAATTTTGTAGATCTTGTGGCGCAAAGCCATTATCAAGCCGTCGGGCGAAGTCGCCGAAATTTCCAGCGCTTCGGGCAGCGATTCGCGTTCGACGACGAGCGAATGATAACGGGCGGCGCGAAAGCGGTAATTTAAATCCTTGAAAATTGTTTTTCCGTCGTGGCAGATTTCGACCGGCTTGCCGTGAACCGGTTCCGGCGCCCGAATGACCTTTCCGCCGAAAATCTGTCCGATTGCCTGATGTCCGAGACAGACGCCAAGAATCGGAACCGTTTTGCCGAATTTCTCCAAAACTTTTAACGAAATGCCCGCGTCGTCAGGCGTTCCCGGTCCGGGCGAAATTAAAATTTTTTCGGGTTTGAGGTCATTTTCGATTTCGTCAAGCGAAACTTCATCGTTGCGCCGCACCTGCATTTCCGCACCGAGTTCGCCCAAGTATTGCACAAGGTTATAGGTAAATGAATCGTAATTGTCTATCACTAAAAGCATAAAAATCTTGGTGAAAACTTGAAAAAGTTTAGTGTCTGAAGATCAATGTCGCTTTTTCACTTTTCCGCCTTCTCACTTTAAAAGCCTTCCGCCATTTCGATGGCTTTGACGAGCGCCCGTGCCTTACTGATTGTTTCATCGTATTCTTTTTCGGGAACGGAATCGGCGACAATTCCCGCGCCGGCCTGAATCGAAGCCGTGTCGTTTTCAAGCCGGATCGTCCGGATCGCAATACACGTATCGAGATTTTCGGCGTAGTCAATATAACCGATGGCGCCCGCGTAAACGCCGCGTTTCGATGGTTCGAGTTTTTCGATGATCTGCATTGCGCGAACTTTCGGCGCACCCGAAACCGTCCCGGCGGGAAAACACGAAGCGAGCGCGTCGAAACGGTCTAAACCGTCTTTCAAACGCGATTTCAAACTCGTGACGAGATGCTGAACGTGCGAATATTTTTCGATTTTCATCAATTCGGCGACCTCGACCGAACCGAATTCGGAAACTCTGCCAAGATCGTTTCGGCCCAGATCAACGAGCATCACGTGTTCGGAGATTTCCTTTGCATCCGAGCGCAGATCCTCCGCGAGCATCCAATCTTCGAGCTCTGTCGCGCCGCGCTTGCGCGTTCCGGCAATCGGACGATATTCAAGTTTTCGGCCGTTGCACCGCACGAGCATTTCGGGCGACGCGCCAATCAAGGTTTCGGCGCCGAGTTTGACATAAAACATATAAGGCGACGGATTTGTTGTCCGTAAAGCGCGGTAAATATTGATCGGTTCGGCGAAAGTTGGCCGCTTGAACTTTTGCGAAAGCACGACCTGATAAGCGTCGCCCGCCACAATGTAATCTTTAATCTTTTCAACCGCTTCGAGAAAGTCAGCCTTTTTCCAGTTTGACGAAAATTGAACGGGTTCGGCGGAAGCATCAATCGGACGCCTGCGGGTCAGCAAAGGCTTCGAATCTTTTTCAAGAGTTTGCTCAATGCGTTCGGTTTCTTGAACGGCTTCGTCGTAAAGTTTTCTTAACTTGGCTTCATCGCCCTGGGCCTCGTCCGTGAAAACAATCGAAACGATTTCGATGCGCTGTTTGAGGCGGTCAAAAACCAGAATGTTACGAAAAAACATCCAAATTGCGTCGTTTTTGTCGGTTTTCTGACGCGTATCCAAAACTTTTTCAAACCACCGCGCCGCGTCATAAGCGACAAACCCGACCGCGCCGCCGCAAAGTGGCGGAAGTTTTTCGCGCCGCGCCAGTTTATGCCGCGCAAAATGTTTTCGTAAGAATTCGATCAAGGTGCGGTCAGGATAAAGTTTGCGCGAACCGTCTTTTTCGAGAATCGTCTGCGAATTGCGCGAACGAACCGTCATAAAGGGATTTGCCGCGAGAAAAGAATAGCGCGCCAGCCGCTCGCCACCTTCGATTGATTCGAGTAAAAAGGCTTGTCCGGCATCGTTCGCCACGCGCAAAAACGCCCCGACCGGCGTGTGCAAATCCGCTAAAACGCTGCGCACAATCGGCACCACATTGCCTTTGCCGGTTTCGGCGAGAAATTCTTCAAAAGTTTTCGGCGAAAGTTCAATCATTGAAAGCTAAATGGTAAATGAATTTACCGCGCGTTTCAAAGTGAAATTTTTGTTTACTATTTTCATTGGAAACATTATCATTGTCGAATGTTTTATCGAACAATTTTCTTCGCACTTTTACTTCTGATCGGTTTTCAAACCGCCTTTGCCCAAACAATCGAAAAAGAAAAGCCGAAAGTCGTCACGGCCGAGCTTCGCAAAGAAGCCGTCGCGTTTCTGCGCGAGACTTCGGGCGAGGTCAATTCTCTGCGGTCGCTCGAAAACCGCATTAGTTTTTCGTCGGAAATGGCGAGTTTGATGTGGTTTTACGACGAAAAAGAAGCCGCAGTGATGTATCAATCGGTCATCAGCGATTTCAAACAGCTTTTGGCGCAATACGATTCGCAAATGAATACGCTCGACATCACGCCGAATGAAAGCGATTCCCGCGAAAATTTTTTCGGCAGAGAGAACCCATCTGATAAAGGGCAGCTGAGGCAGAAGTTTTATAAGGCGATCGGCATTCGCCAGCAGATCGCTATGAATTTGGCGGAACACGATGCGACGCTTGCGTATAATTTTTTTTACGACACGCAGAATATTGTTTCTAACGCTACATTACGCAAGTTAATCGAAGATCGCGATTTATATTTTGAAGTCGAGCTGATGAGGCGGATCGCTACGAAAGACGCGGCACGGGCGGCGGAATTCGGGCGCAAATCAATTGCGAAAGGGGTAAATTGGTCGCACCTCGATTTGCTCGAAAAGATTTACGAAAAGGACAACGACAAAGGTGCGGAATTTGCCGACGAGATCGTCAAAAAATTGAAGAACGAAAAGATTGCCCCGGAGAGTTATTACAATATTGCCGCATTTATCAATGCGGGCACGGAAAATCTCGAAAAAATTAAAAAAGTAACCGGCAAAAAGCCGATGTTCAGTGAACAAAATATGCGCGATATGACAGATATTCTCGCGCAATCAATTCTGCAGAAAACAGACACTAATAATGCAGATTTTTCAAGATATACGGCTTTAATAGAAAAATATGCACCGTCGCGCGCCGCGCAGATTCGCGCTAAATTGGCCAATCAAACAAATAAAGTAAAACCAGCAGAGGTTGAATCTGAAGAATCCGTCGAACCAAATACGGTGGTGTCAGCGACCATACCGCCAAAGGTCGAAACCCAAATCCAAGCGCGAAAAGAGCAGGACGAGATGATGAAGAGTCTTGAAAATCTCGGCTCAAAAGAACTTACGAAGGAAGAACGCGAAAAAACTGTCGCTCAGGCGCGGAAAATTATCGGCGGAATGGGTAAAAAAGAAGAAAAGATAATGGCGCTCAGTCTGCTCGCCGGACAGGTTGCAAAACTCGGCGACAAGGAACTCGCCGCCGATATTATGAAAGACGCGCAAGCTCTCGTTAACCCGTCGCCGAAAAATTACCGCGATTTTTTAGAAATCTGGTTTTTGGTGAGTGTCTATTTAGAAACCGATCCCGACAAAGCGTTTCCGATTCTGGATGACGCGATTTTCCGGCTCAATGACACGCTTTCGGCATTTATCAAAGTCGGCGAATTCATTGACGTTTCGGGCGAAATGATTGATGACGGCGAAGTTCAGGTCGGCTCATTCGGCGGTTCGGTGATCAGCGGATTAACCGGCGAACTCGGAATTGCCAACGCGACGCTTCGCAATTTGGCGATCGCCGATTTCGGCAAAACAAAAGCCTTAACCAATAGATTTGACCGCACGGAAGTTCGCATTTTAGCGAAAATGCTTATATTGCGCGCAATTTTGGGTGATAAAGCTGAAAAGAAAGATGCGGAGTTGGAAAAAGAAGTTAAAGAGTTTTAGCCACGAACAAACACAGTATCACGAAAGGTTTTTTTATTGATTTTTCGTGTCTTTTCGTGTTTGTTCGTGGCTAAATAATTAACCGAAACTTGTTCCCAAAAGCCATTGTCCGCCGTCCACGACGAGCGTCACGCCGTTGATATAACTTGCCGCGTCTGATGTTAAAAACAAGGCGGCGTTTTCAATGTCTTTGATGCGCCCGAATCTTTGCAAAGGAATTCGTTTTATCAGCTTGTCCTTTAATTCGGGAA
>JBDTZT010000371.1:0-4937 GCA_040005005.1 Actinomycetota bacterium | reverse complement strand
AAACAAATTTTATTTGTTATTGCTTTGTTAGTCGCGATTGGTGCACAGAGCATTTCGGCACAGACGACCATCTTCACTTATCAAGGGAAATTGACCGATACGGGAACGCCGCAGAGCATCTATCAAATGCGATTTGAACTTTACAATGCCGTCACCGGCGGAACCCAGATCGGCGCAACCGTGACAAATCCGTCGGTAACGGTAACGCAAGGCGTTTTCACCGTGTCGCTTGATTTCGGCGCGGCGGCTTTTGACGGCACAAACCGATTTTTGGAGATTGCCGTCAGGCGCAACGCGGGTGACCCATTTATCACTCTTATTCCGCGACAGCAAATCTCTTCGTCACCATATGCGACTCGGGCGTTAAACGCGGCGCAGGCCAATGTCGCGCTTGATTCAAATAAACTCGGCGGTGTTGATTCAAGCGAATACGTAACAACCACGTCGGTCGGGAATCTTTTCATCAAAAATAATACGACGCAGCAGACCGGAAATTTTAACATCTCCGGCAACGGAATCGTCGGCGACAGCCTCGGCATCGGAAAAACTCCGGTTGCCGGGATCAAACTTGATGTGGTCGGTAACGTCCTTATAACAGAACCGAACGGCGTAATGCAATTCGGCGCACCCAATTCCGAAACCGGAATGTCCAACATCGTCGGGAGCGGTCGGGCCGATATAAGGTTTAACGGAACCACGCTCAAAATCGTTGCCGGTCCGGCTGGCGGACCGCCGTCTGCGGCAAATGGAATAGAAATCAGTACCTCCGGCAATGTCGGCATCGGCACAACGCCGGTAACTGGGTTAGGCAGATTGCAGGTGAAGGGTTCTACTAATAATGAAGCCACTTTGTTTGCTGAGAACACTGCTGGCGGCGGCAATTTCAAGTTCGGAGTATTTGGCAGAAGCACCAACGGTGCAGGCGTATTTGGGCAAAGCAGTAACCCAAATGGATTCGGCGTTTACTCCGATGGTTTTCTTGGTATTAGGACTGGCTTTCTTGGCAACGCAGGCAACAGCGCATTATGTATAAACGCACTCGAGCAGGTTGCCACCTGTTCATCGAGTCTCCGTTACAAGAAAGATGTCCAACCGTTTGGCGACGGCTTGAATTTTATCAACCTATTGCATCCGATTGCTTACAAATGGAAGGCTGACAATATGCCCGACACCGGATTCGGTGCGGAAGACGTCGCGAAGATAAATCCGCTGTTTGTTACTTACAACGGTAAGGGCGAAGTCGAAGGCGTCAAATATGACCGCCTCAGCGTCGTGTTCGTCAACGCCTTCAAAGAGCAACAAAAACAAATCGAACAACAACAGATTCAAATCGAAAGTTTGAAAAAACTCATTTGTCTCGACCATCCGGACGGGGATATTTGTCAGGAAAAATCAAGCGTCAAAGAAAATGAAAAATGAAAAAATTACAATCGTGTTCCTGGCTTTACTTCTTTTAGCGGCGAGTGTTTCAGCACAGACCGGCGGCACATTTACGATCACGGAATCGGTCGTCGCATCGGGCGGCGGACAGAACGCGACGAGCGGAACATTTTCGCTTGACGGTTCTATTGGACAAGCCGTTGCCGGAAATGCTGCGAGCGGTTCGCCGTTTGCCCGTCAGTTAGGAATTTCGTGAGAACAATTTTATGCAGAAATTTCAAAGTCTAATTTTTATAATTTTGGTTTTCGGCGCGGTGATTGACGGACAAAATAAAGCCGTCCGCATTGAGCCGAATTACAAAATCGCATTTGCCAATTTTGCGCCGATGAATACCGATATTTTTGTCGCTGATGCGGACGGCGGCAATGCCCGGCCGCTGCTCGCGGATCCCGAATCGGATTATAACGCTTCGTTTTCGCCCGACGGCAAATGGATTTTCTTTACTTCCGAACGCAACGGTTCGGCCGATATTTATCGCGCCCGTGCGGACGGCAAAAAATTGGAAAGATTGACCGACGACGCGGCTTTCGACGATCAGGCCGCGCTTTCGCCCGACGGAAAAATGCTCGCCTTTGTGTCAAGCCGGAGCGGTCAAGCCGACGTTTGGATTCTCGAACTCAAGACAAAAAAACTTCGCAATCTGACGAATCATCCGGCGGGAGATTTTCGCCCCGCGTGGTCGCCCGACGGCCGATGGCTGGCGTTTTCTTCCGACCGCGACTCGACCAAACAGAAAGGCATAAGCGGTTTTTCGACGCGGCACTCGACGGAAATTTATCTGATTCGCGCAGACGGAAGCGGTTTGCGGCGGTTAACTTTTTCGCAGACTTTTGCGGGAAGTCCGGTCTGGTCAGCGGATGGCAAACGGCTCGCGTTTTACGAAGCCGCGCCTGTGGAAGTCAATAACATCGTGGCGGTTGAGCGTAAAACCGGCGGCACGACGCAGATCGCCACGATTGACGTTGCGACGGGCGAACGTCGGACGGAAACAAACGGCGCGGGCGAAAAAGTTTCTCCGCGCTGGCTCAAGGGGAATCGCATCGCTTATATCAGCCGTTTGAACAATGCCGGAATCGAATTTACGGACGGCGCGACGGGCGGGCGCGGCGAATTTAACAGTCCGGCGTGGTCTGCCGACGGCAAGCGAATGGTTTTTCACCGCGAAACCGATTTCAATTATCCGCCGTTTCGCCCTTCTTTCAGCCGCGACGCGCAGTTTCGACTCGTTCGCACCGGAGTTTTCCCGTCGTTCGCGCCGTCGGGCGATAAATTTATCAGCAACGATCGAACAGCAGCAATTCTGCACAACAGCATCTTGTTGATAAACGCCGACGGTTCGGGGCAAAGGCTTTTGTTCGGCGACGCGGAAAAAAGCACGCTCGCGCCCGTTTGGTCGCCGCAGGGCGATAAAATCGCGTTCGGTTTGGGACGATTTTTTCAGACGCAAAACGGGGCGGCAATCGCTGACATCGCCGTCATCAACAGCGACGGCACAAACTTAAAAATTCTGACCAAAGAGGGCGGCAACAACGGTTTTCCTTCGTGGTCGCCCGACGGCAAAGAAATCGTTTTTCGCGCCTCAAATAAAGCCAAAAAAGGACTTTTTATTCTAGGCGTCGAAACGGGCGCAGCGCGAGTTTTGACCACCGACAGTCAGGATAATTTTCCCGCCTGGTCGCCCGACGGCGAGCGCATCGCCTTTACGAGTTTCCGCGACGGCGATTACGAAATTTACACGATCAAACCGGACGGCACTGACCTTAAACGCTTAACCAACTCGCCGGGTAACGACGCGCACTGCGCATGGTCGCCTGACGGGAAATGGATCGCTTTTGCCAGCGCCCGCGGCGGATTCAAAGACGAATCGGTTCTGCACCCGCTCAACCCACAGCCCTACGGCGATATTTACGTGATGCGGGCGGACGGCAGCGATGTGCGAAGGCTGACCGATAACCAGTTTGAAGAAGCGACGCCTGCCTGGATTCCATTTCGGCGCGAGAAGAATTTGAGGTGAATCTCGGAGAAGTTTTCTAACTTCAGTCAACGACGAGGAATAAATTTATGAAAAGAATATCAATTTTCTTAATTCTCTTGATCTCGATTGCCCTGTCGGCGGCAGCGCAATCGAAAGAAAATGCGAAAGACCGCGAAACTATTAAAAGCATCGCGCTGAAATGGCAAGATGACTGGAATCGGCACGATATGAAAGACCTCGCCGCGCTCGTCGCCGAAGATGTTGACTTCATTACGGTCGGCGGCAGTTGGTTGAAAAGTCAGAAAGACTTTGAGGCGTATCACACCGAGCGCCACGAGATGCAGTTTAAAGAAAGTGTTTGGATGACAAAAAACACGGAAGTTAAATTTATCAAATCCGATGTCGCGGTCGCGCACGTCGAATGGTCAATCAGCGGCGACAAAGACCCCGACGGAACGCCGCGCCAGCCGCGCCAAGGAATATTTACCTGGGTTTTGGAAAAGCGAAAAGGAGCGTGGCTGATCATCGCGTCGCAGAACACCAATCTCAGAGAGCCTGTGCCGGGCAAATAAATCGGCGTAATTCAAATGAGATAAGGCAGCACCATGAGAAATAAATGTTTGATTGTCAGTCTGTTTCTGATTTTGTTGACCTCGAATGCTTTCGGGCAGTCGGGCGGCATTTTTGAAATCTCGCAAGCGGTCATCGCTTCCGGCAGCGAGCGGCCGACGGGCGGCATCTTTGCACTCGACGCGACGACCGGACAAGCGCTGGCCGGCGCGAATTCGAGCGGCGGTATTTTCCGCGCGAGCAGCGGATTCTGGACTTCGCCGTTCGCGCCCTCGGCGGCGCGGGTCAGCCTTGGCGGTCGCGTGATCACCGCGCAAGGGAGCGGCATCCGCAATGTGATCGTGATTTTAACCGCGACGAGCGGCGCGATCCGCTCAACTCAAAGCGGCATGTTCGGCGCTTTCAGATTTGAAAATGTCGAAGTCGGCGGCACTTATCTGATCAGCGTCGCTTCCAAGCGTTACGGATTCAGCCAACCGACGATTATCAGAACGGTGCAGGAAGAAATCGCCGATCTCGAGTTCGTCGCCAACGATCAATAAATAAGATTGGTCTGCGAAAGCCGACACGGGCTTTAGTCGGGAAAATCGTGCCCATGGAAAATTTGTCAGAACTATTTGGAAAACCAAAAATTAAGGAGAAAATTTATGATGAGAAAATCTATTCTAAAGCATTTTTTAATTATTTTGATGTTCACTATGTTAACGGCTTCAACTGTTTCGGCGCAAACGACCGTCTTTAATTTTCAAGGACGCCTCAATGACGGCGCGAATCCGGCGAACGGCAATGTCGAAATGCAGTTTAAACTTTACGATGCGCTGGCGGGCGGCACGCAGATCGGTGCCACTATTTCGCGCCCGGCGGTCGTCGTCATCAACGGCATCTTTACGACGCAGCTCGATTTCGGCGCGGCGGCTTTCGACGGTTCCGCGCGGTTTGTCGAGATCGGTG
>JBDTZT010000370.1:0-4949 GCA_040005005.1 Actinomycetota bacterium | reverse complement strand
GGCTCCGTTTCGGGTGTTGAGTCGTCCATTAACTTCGCTGACGAGGTTAATACGGTCGCTGACTTTGAAGATTCCCGCCAGACCGTAAAGAAAAAGGTCGTTTTGCGTAAATCTCTCAATCGGCGCGGTCATAATTGCTAAACCGAGATTGCCGAAAACATTGACTCGCGGCGTTTTTCCCGTCACCCGGCCGAACCTTTTTTGCAGAAGAATCTTACCGAAAACATTTATCTGATTGGTTCCGATGCCGCGGGCCTGATTGGAATTCGGCAACTCAAAACCGAATTTAAAACCGAGCGCAGGAAGATTTTTTGTTTCGTTTTTGAGTTTAATTTTAGTCGAAATGACAAAATCGCCCGTGTCATTAGTCGAATTACCGTCAAGCGCCAAAGGAATCGGCGATGTTCTGGTTTGCGAATTTATCGCCAGAAAATTTTGCAGAACGCCTTCAACCTGAAATTCGACATTCGGCGCAAAACCGGTGCGGACGCGAATATCACCGACGCGGGTTAAATCGCCTTTCAATCCCGAGAGCGGAAATTTGGCGTTTTGCAGAAAATCAATCCCCGCCGCGACTTCGATCGTGCCTACGGGCGTAATATCAACGTCTTCGGTCAGGAGCGGACGCTGTTGCGCGAAGGCGGAAACACTCGCGCAAAAGATTGTTGAAAGAATTATCAAAAGGCGTTTCATTGTTTCTAATTTTGGCATTAAAAGCAGCAATTTGTAAATGTCCTGAAAAGATAAAAGATTATTGGGTAAAAAAAGATTCCGCCGGAAAATCCGGCGGAATCTTTTTTCTGAAAATACGACGATTTACCGGACGTCAAAATTGTTGACCGGAAAATCTCCGCCGAGTCCCCAGGTAACGGTTTGAACAGTATTGTCGAAACTTCTGTAAACAAAGAAAAAGCTGTTAGCACTGGCACTGGCTCCGTTGCGATAGACGGCAATATCGGTTCTCGCATCACCGTCATAATCGCCCTGCGCCGGCAAATCGGAAGTTCTGCCGAATGTCTGGACTCTGACTTGTCCATTTGAACTTTGCAAAATCCACCAGACCAGCGGCGAAGTTGATAAAGATCCTGTTCTGGCAATAGCATAATCGGTTTTTCCGTCGCCGTCATAGTCACCGGGAAGCACATAGTCAGAATTGAAATTGCCCCACTGCTGATAGATAACAACACCGTCCGAACTTCGTTTGACGATAAAGTTATTGGCCGGAGTCAATGCGAAACGATAAACCGCCAGATCAAATTTGCCGTCGCCGTCATAGTCTCCCGGAACAGGCGTGTCGAAGTTATTAGTTCCATCTCCGGTTGTTCCAAATGCTTCAACGCGGACAGTTCCGGTTGCGCTGTTTCTGATATACCAACCAGCGGTGATGCCTGCCGCCGCGCCCGGCCGGAAGATAGCGACATCGGTAATGCCGTCGCCGTCATAATCACGCGCGACCGCCTGGTCGCCGTTCAAACCCCACGCAAAATATTGAATATTATTATCCGAACTGCGAAGAATCCAGAATTCGCTTTGTGCGCCGACAGTGGCGCCGCTTCGATATAAAGCAAGGTCGGTTTTGCCGTCGCCGTCATAGTCGCCCGGCGCGGGAAAATCCCGGTTCGCGTCGCCCCACAATGCGTTTTGAACACCGCTCGTGCTGTTGGCGTTCCAGTAGGTAATTGGCGCAACTCCGGGCGGTGCAACATTTGGAAATCGCAAGAGGCTGAAATCGGTTCGGCCGTCGCCATCGTCATCAACCGGACGCTGCACGCCGAGTTGACCGCGAATCTCGCCGCCGCCAAAGTTTGTCGAATGAACATTGACATAACCTTGATGGGCGCGTAATTGGGCAAGCTGGGTTGGTGTAATCGTCGTTGCCCCGCTGACTGTTCCCGATGTACCGCCGACCGCCCCGAAATTGATTGCCACACCGACATTCGCGCCGATAACGGCGGGCGCATGGATGTGCGAGGCGGTTTGGGTGCTTGAAAGCCCGGTAAAAACAACCGTGAACGTCAATGCTCCGGTTGATTCATTAACAACAATCCGAGCATAGCCCGTTGCCGTCGAAGCATTTGTCGGAACTTCCTGGGCGCTTGACAGATACGCGGTAAATATCTCAGCTTTGGCGGTCGCCGACAGCATCAACATAAAGACTGCAAAAACGATAAAACTGCTTAAATTCCTTTTCATTTTTCTCCCTCATTTTGAAAACCCGTCTTTCCCGTAACGTTAAACGATAAGCCGCAAAAGTAGTTTGGGTAATACTAAATTTTCGCGGTCGAAGTGATGACACAAGAAAATCAATATTTTCTTCTTTAAACAACATATTCTTGACCCGTTGATAATAAAAATTATTCAACCGGACAAAATCTATATTCTTTATTAAGAATAGCTTAATCCTGATTCTTATATTTTGTCGAAACTTCAAAAGAACTGAAATGTAAATCTACTGTATATCGAATAGTAGCTTTCTTTACAAGCTCTTGTCAACGATTTTTTGCAATCCAATTTGGGCGGATATATTAACGATCAGCCAAGTTCTCAACAAAAGTTCAGTTGGTTTTAACTTCTCCTCTGAAGATCAATATTTGGAGTTAAACTTTTGCGAAAGTTAAGCCGGTTTGCCCCTGATATTTTCCGCCACGGTCCGAATAGGAAACGGCGCAATCTTCGTCCGATTCAAAAAACAAAATCTGTCCGATGCCTTCGTTGACGTAAACACGAAGCGGAAGATTTGCCAGGTTTGCAATCTCAACAACCAGGCGTCCCGTCCAACCGGCTTCGAGCGGCGTCGTATTAACGAGCAATCCGGCTCGTGCATATGTACTTTTTCCAAGCGCAACACCGGTTACGTTGCGCGGCATTTTGAAAGTTTCAACCGTCACGCCAAGTCCGTAATGATGCGGCGGCAGAAGATAATATTTTGAACCGTCGTCAGCCGTGTAAAGGTTTGGCTCAATCAAAGAATTTTCGTCAAAATGTTTCGGGTCAATCTCAAGCCCGTAAACCGATGAAAAGATACGGAAACCGTCGTCCGCAAGCCGCATATCGTAGCCGTAGCTCGACGCGCCCGCCGAGATAATTTTGTTGCCGTTCGATTCGCGCAGAAGTTCGGGCAGAAAAGGCGTGATCATCTGGTTTTCTTCAGCCATTTTGCGAAGCCAAAGGTCGGATTTAATCGTCATAATTTTACTTTTGTAAATGAAAATGGAAAGTGATAAGAAAAAAATAACTTATCACTTTCCAAAAGCAAAACTCAAAAATGATTTTTTTCTATTCGACTTTTTTTACTGCGGTGATCTTAAGCGTGCCGTCGCCGACCGTAAATTTTAGCGGAACGCCGCCGACTCCGGCTTTTGCCGAGATTGATTTGTCGGTAAATTTGACATCGCGCAGCTTCGGTTTGAGTTCGCCGAAAGAATTTTCGATTTGTCCCGAACGCAAAACCGTCGCTTCAACTTCGGCATTGAAACTCAGCGGCAATTGCACATTCATCGTGCCGGAAGCAAGCTGAATATCGGCAAAACGTCCGCGCCAACTGCGGGTCGGAATTGTTACGTCAACCGTTCCGGCGCCGAAAGTTGCTTGCAGAGAACCGCCGATGAGATTGATTTTGGCGTTTGAATTCAGGTATTTTACAAAAACTTCGCCGTCCACACCCGAAAGAGAAAAATCGCCGCTGCCGCCGTCAATATTCAAATCCGCGTAGCGGGGAACTTTGATTTTGTAATCAATCTTAAACGGCAATCCGAGCAGAGTTTTCGGAAACTTTTTCGCCGTCCGCTTCATATAATCTTTGTCAAATGTGCCGACGCTGACAATGCGCGTCGTGTTGAATCCTTTATCAATCACAAAACTGTTGACCGTTGAAAGCTGGGCTAAATCGGCTTCCGAGGCGGCTTGCATCTCGATTTCCGCCGAAATTTCGATTTCGTTTTTATTCCAGCCTTCGATCGAGATCGAACCGTTCGGCGCACCTGTCACGGAAATTGTCCCGCCGGCGCCGAATTCGACCGAATCGGTTTTATAGGTCGTGCGTTTGATTAATTGTCCGGTTTGTGAGAAACAAACAACGGAAAAGGCAAATACGGCGAAAGCGATAAAAAGCGTTTGAATTGTTTTTTGATTTTTCATTGATTTGAAAATGATTTGATGCGCGTGGAAGGTAAAAAGTAACAGGAAAGAAAAAGTTAAAACTCTTACCAGTTTCAAGTGTAATGGTTTAAAGCCGATAGGTCAAAGTTTTTTTATTTCAAAGGTTTCAATCAGTTGCCGATTTGTTTTCAACATTTAGAGCAAATTAAAGATTATACACGGCATAAATGTCCGGCGAACTTTAGGTTGCCGATTGCGTCACACAATCAGCACGCTTCACGGCAAACTGAAGTTTACCGGACTTTAAATCAAAATCCGCTCTGGAAGGCCGGGCAATCTGCCGTCCGAACATTGAAAGATAAGAATTAAGCGATCAGAACCATAATCTTAAAGATAAAACTTGCGATACTAAAGATGAAAACTCCGATACAAAAGATAAAAGCTGCGAACTTAAAAATGAAAGTTTCGATACTAAAGATGAAAGTTGCACACCTTAAGACTAAAGTTGCGATACTAAAAAATAAACTTGCAATACTAAAGATTAAACTTGCGACTTAAAAGATAAAAGTTTCGATACTAAAGATGAAAGTTGCAGCTTCAACGATAAAAGATGCGACCCTGAATCGTCAAAATCATCGTTAAATTGTCTGCTTAAATCTATTCTCTAAAACATTAACGACCTATTTTTTTGTATTTCTAGCCGCCGCCGAAAGGCATTTCTTTTCTTTTTTGTATTTCGGAAAAATATATATCAGAGTGCCGGATTTTATTTGAGGCAGTTTGACGGGAATTTCATTCAATTTATTTACCAATGAATTGAACGACAAAACCGACGCCAGACCGGGAATGAC
>JBDTZT010000369.1:0-4961 GCA_040005005.1 Actinomycetota bacterium | reverse complement strand
TAAAATCAGGCGGCTTTTAATTGTTGGTTTTGAAGGGCGATTTCGTAGAGAGTTTCGGGAGCGATGTCGGCGCCGTTTTCCCAAGTGACCGTCCAGCCGTCGAGCGAGAAGTTTTTGAAGTAATCAATATTTTCGAGCGGTTTGAAGAACGGATATTTTTTTATCCAATCGGTGAAATCTATCGCGGCTTTCAAGCCGTCGCTGAAAGTCAATTCGAGCGTGTAATCTGAAATATAACTAGCCGATGTAACTAAAATCAAACTTTTCATTTTTCACCTCAAGTTAAAGGCGGAATTTTCCGAAAACCTCTGCCATTTTGTAAATCTTCCCAATTTTCTGCTAATTCTTCTTGGTGTAAATCAATCCATTCACGAATCAATCTGACAGCCGTTCTCGAACTTATATCGCCAACCAAAATATTACCGCGAAAGTCAAAAACCGCCATTTCTCCTTGATGTTCGGCGTGAAGATGCGGTGGATTATGGTCGTCAAAAAACATTTTTATAACAATGCCGAAAAATATGGAAATCGTAGGCATAGATTTTTCAAATTCTCCTGATATAAAATTTTACCACAACAAACTCAAGGACAACTCACATATTGTGAAAATTTAAGATGTTCAATCTTCTGCCAGAACGATGATTTTGTCTTCCGGTTTGAAGGTTACACTCATGGCTTTCGGCGGATTGACGCGGACTCCGTAGGCGCGGGATGAATCGTTGGCATAGCGTTCGAGACGATAGCCGATGGCAATCTCGTTGCGTTTTCGGGCCGATTCCGTGACGGTGTAGAAATTTACTTCCGCATCGAGCGCGATGTAATTTTTCGCGGGCTTGAGATAGATTTCCGAGCCGCCCGAGTCGAATAAATCATTGAAAACGTCGAGCAATTCGGCATTTTCGGAAATTTGCGTCAGCAGCAAGCCGGTCAGTTCGTCGCTGACGATAAAATCATCGGCTTTGGCGATTTCGGCAAGAGCGCGGTTTCTGACATCAATCATTTCGCTGACGATGCTGTAATGTTCGCCGTTTTTCTCTTCAATGTCGCGCAGGTGCAGCAATGTCATCATCGTTTTGGCATCGGCGGCTTGCGCATTCAATTGTTCGGCGTAGCACAGAATAACGATGTGCTGGAAAGATGTTAAATCGAGCGAATTGAGTAATTTGCGACTCGTCGTATCGCCTGTTTTAAATTCTACTTTGAGATTTTGCAAATTTTCAATAATTTCTTTTAAACTATTTTCAAGTTCGGGTGCGTCGGCGACGATTTTCAAATATGAACCGGCGGCGACGTAATTATCCAATTCGCGGACAATCGTCTGGCAGCGTTTGTTCCAGCCTAAAATCAAAAAACGTTCTTCGTGCGTGCCGTTGGAGGATATTTCACGAATCGCCGCCGCGTCAATTTTGACGTGAGCAAAACCGTTGAAAATAACTTTGTCGCTGTCTTCGGCGATGGCGATGATTTTGTCGCCGGTGCGAATGACGGTTTCCATTGGTGGATTGATTTTTACGCCGCCCGCCGCCCGCCGTAAACCCATCAGAGAGCAATGTTGATACGCAAACAAGGCTTCGCCGAAAGTTTTACCGATCAATGCGGGCTCTTCCTGAAAATAGATTTCGTCGCCGTCGTAATCGAGCAATTCCTTGTAAACGATGCTGAGACCAATCTGACGGCAGGTTTGGACGGTAATGCGGGCGATCACGTCGCTCGAAAGAACGAGTTTCGCTTCTTTTTTACCGACGAGCGCGGCGATTTCCATATTTTTTTCATCGCGGATCTCGGCGACGATGTGATACGGCTCTTCGCGGCGATTCGGATTATTGGTCATCGCCAGAATCATTTTGATAACTTGTGAATCCGCGTCCGCATTGTTGTCAGGCGACAGAATCACGATTGATTTGGCGGCATGCGGATTGACTATTTCAAGGTCAACCAGATCAATCGGATTGCCCGAACGACAGACGACACGCGTGTTTTTCGTGTCGCCGATTTTCGAGCGGATTTCGTCTTCCATTTCAACCTTGTCTTTTTCGGCGAGAATGACGATGCGTGCGCTTTTCTGGTTTTCATTGGCAATTATCAGTTCGGAAATAATCAAAAAAATCCGCGACGACCAACCTAAGATAAGCGTGTGATTTGTTTCAACAACAAATGAGCGACCTTTGCGTAATTCTTCGAGTTTCGATTGCAAACCGTTCGACAAAACGCTGATCAGCAAACTAACAATAAAAATTCCGCCGATTGTCACGACAAACATCAAAATCCGGTAGCTCCAGCCATTATCGTTGGCGAGCGTTCCGGGATCAATCGAGCGCATCAAACTTTGCCAGAATGCTTCGCCAAAACTGAAAATCTGCGGGTCTTGCCCTTCAGGCACTTCAGGCGCGATGCCGACAAACAATAAAATCGCGGTTGCCGTCAGAACAATCGAAAGTGAAACCAGACTGAGCCAGCCGACAAGTGAAATTGTGCCGCGTGATAAACTTTTGTCAAAAGCGTAACGCAGACGTTTGCCGAAGGTGATTTTTCGCATTATTTTTTGATTTGGGAAATTTAACCAGCTATATCATCAGGTAAATTACAAAACATTTCAAATTAATCCGGGGAGCATCTACTAAAATTTTTGCTTTGAAACTTATGAAATCGAAGTTCCGAAACTTTCACAAAAGGCAAGAATCGTTTAAGCGAATTAGCTGCGAACAAACAAAAAAAGCACGAAAGTTTGTTGAATGATTTTCGTGAAAATTCGTGTTTGTTCGCGGCTAATTTAAAACCCGCAAAACTTCCGCGACGCTCCACGCCTGCGCCATACAACCGCGCGGCGCGTGGGGTGCTTCGGCATCAAAAATTTCCGAAATTTGTCCTAAACCCGCTTTGGTCAAATGCTTTTTGAAGCCCGAAAGAATTTCTTCAACGCGCTTTTCCGACTGATTTCCGTTTGCATAAACTCTACGGTAAGCATCCACAAATCCGCCGATGAGCCAGCCCCAAACCGTACCTTGATGATACGCCGCATCGCGTTCGAGTGGTGAACCGATATAAATCGGGCAATATCGCGAGTCTTTCGGCGAAAGCGAACGCAGACCGACCGGCGTTAAAAGTTCCGCTTCAACTTTTTCGACAACCTTTTGCGCCTGACCGATGGAAAGCATCGAATGCGGCAGACTGACCGCGAAAATCTGATTCGGTCTGACGGAACCGTCGCGTTTACCGTTGATCACAACATCAAACAGACAGTCTTCCGCGTCGTTCCAAAACACCGCATTGAAACTCTGTTTTGCCATTTCCGCCATCGCTTCGTAACGTGATTTGTCTTTCATGTCGCCGAATCTTTCGGCAAAATTCGCCATAATTTTCAGCGCATTATACCAGAGTGCCTGAATCTCAACGGGTTTTCCGATGCGCGGTGTGACGACCCAATCACCGATTTTCGCGTCCATCCAAGTCAGTTGAACGCCTGAAATTCCGGCGTAAAGAAGTCCGTCCGTGTCAACGTGAATGTTGAAACGCGTTCCGCGTAAGTGCCACGCGACCGTTTCGGCTAATTTTTCATAAAGATTTGCTCGGACAAAATCGTAATCGCCTGTTTTTTCAACAAAGGCACGAATCGCCTCAAAATACCAAAGCGTCGCGTCAACCGTGTTATATTCGGCTTCATCGCCCGCATCGGGAAAACGATTCGGCAGCATTCCTTCGCTCAAATGCTGCGCGAATTCAAGCAATATCAGCCGTGCGATTTCAGTCCGATTGGTTGAAATCGTCAAACCTGTGAGCGCAATCATCGTGTCGCGTCCCCAATCGGAAAACCACGGATAACCCGCAATAACAGTTTTTCCCGCACCGCGTTTGACGATAAATTGATCGGCCGCTAGCACAAGCTGCGCTTTAAAATCGTCTTCCGCGTCTGCTTTGATGATTAAATCTGCGCGCCGTTCGATTTCGGCTTTTTCAAGTTTTTCAGCATCGGCGACAGTTTTCTGTTCGGTCGAGACAATGACGATTGCCGACGCGGACAAATCAAATTTTAAGGCGAACGGCTGAAACAAATCTTCGCGAAAATCAAAGCCGCGTTCCTTTTCTATCGCGTATTCAAAATTGCGATACCAAAGCGCAGTCGTTTTAATACTTTCGGCATTGTGAGCGAAAAAAAGTTCGGGCAAATCATTGTAAGGTTTAACCGAAACGCCCGTTTCCGACACTTCATAATCGGCTTTGACCAAAGAATTTTCGTGTTGCAAAGCGTGATAGTCGCAAAACGACAAAAGCGGTTTTAATTCCAATCCGACCCTCGACTTTTGACTCTCGGCTCTCCACTTCACAGTCCACCCGCAAAGGGTTGTATTTTCGCCGTTGGCCATAAAGATTTTCTTCTCGATTTCGATCCCTTCAATTGCAAAAGTCCAGATCGGAAACGGATCAAGGCGAAACGATTTCAGATATTTAAAACCCTGCGGATAAACGGAATTTGGATATTGATTCGCCGACAGTTCGTAAGACTTTTCGCCAATCGTCAGAGTTTCTTCAAACTTTGAAAGCATCGTGATTCTGCCGAGCGGCGGTTTTGTCGCGGCGATCAAAATGGCGTGATAACGGCGCGAATTTGCGCCCGAAATCGTCGCGCTCGCAAAACCGCCGATGCCGTTTGTTTCGAGCCATTCGCGCTGGTGTGCGCTTTCAAAATTTGTGCAGATTTCAGAATCGAATTTTATCATTTATAAAAACTACTTTAACAGTAAATACTTTACCTTAAATTTCCGTTCGGCGCGATTTTTAACGCGGTAGTTATACCGGAAAAATATTGACTTTAACCCGCATTTGTATTACATTGTCTTTAATTTCAATACAAGCTCATTTAACTCAAAATTATGATAAGAGCATATAGATTCCTGCTGATTGCCGTCTACTCATTAATCGTTTTATCGTTATTTTCCGGTAGTATTTTTACGCAGAAAAAGAAA
>JBDTZT010000368.1:0-5000 GCA_040005005.1 Actinomycetota bacterium | reverse complement strand
TGTCGGCGTAGCAACTCCGGTTATCGCGGATGCCGAAGAAACCGACCTCAATCTTGAGCGAATAGTTTCACACGATTTCTTTGCGGTGGTCGAACCGGGCAGACATCGGGTTGAGGTTTTATTTGCGGGATGTTGCAGCGGAGCACCGCCACCAATCGGTCCTTTCTCATATTCGGGGGCAAATGTTTTGACGCTCGAATACGTGGGCAATTAACTAATCGGCAATTTATAAAGATTGAACCAAATCTATATAAATTAAATAAATTAAGGAGAAATTATGAAAAACAAACAAACATTTTTAATCGCCACGACGGCATTTATTTTAATCGGAATCGCGGCATTCGGACTCTTCCGCTTTCTGCCGCAAAAGGTTGACGCATTTAACCCGCAGCCCGACCCTCCGGGATTCGGAATGGTCGGCATCACGCAGGGACAGACGATTCGGGTGACCGCGGTCAATACCAATTCCGCACCCGACCCGAATACTCCGCCCGACCCGTGCCGCGTGGTGATCACTTTCAGAGACAGTGAAGGCAATCTTTTCCGTGACAGCAACGGCAATCCGGTTCGCCGAATCGCGCTTTTGAAAGGCGGCGAATCAATTTCGTTGGATTTGAACGCCGACAATTTCAGCCGGATGACTGACGCCGCCGGACGAATTCAGCTGCGTCCGGTGGTCACGGTTCAACAAGCAAGCGGCAACGGCACTTTTCCGCCCGATCCGTGTATTCCGGCAGTGGAAGTTTTCAACAACGCGGGCGGCCGAACGCAGTTTGTGGTGTCTGCGCTTCCGGCGGTTCAACGCGCGGCGCAACCGACAGTCAATTAAAAAATCGGTCGAAAAATTAAAAATTATGAGGAATGAAAAAATGAAAAAATTTATCAGCGTATTTTTTGCAGGATTTATGATGCTCTGGGGCGTGTCGGCCATCGCGGAAGCGAAATCATACACTCAACCGCAGCAAAACATTAACCGGCGGCAACGGCGGCAGCAACGACGCATCCGCGGCGGATACCGGTCAGGCAGACTGACGCGGCGCGAAGCGAGCAGACTTGAAAGGCGTGAAGTCAGAACCAATCGAATGGAACGACGATTCAGAAGATCAGGAAACGGATTATCGAGACGTGAACGGCGACGTTTAGCAATAAATCTTAATCGCAACAGCCGCCGCATTTATCGGCAAAAACACGACCGCCAACGCCGCCGCTACTAAAGTCTGTCGCTCATTTTTAACCTGCGGATTGGCTCTTGAAAGATGCGCCAATCCGCAACATACAAATTTTATTTTTAAGAGGAAATTATGAAATTCAACTACATTTTTATTGCATCAACTTTTATTCTGCTGTGCTTCGCGCCGGCGTTTGCCCAATTGGACAGAGCTTTCGTCGCCACAACGGGCGTTGATTCCGGCACTTGCGGCGCGACCAATGCGCCATGCCGAAGTTTTAATACGGCACTTGGCAGAAGCAATGCCGGCGGCGAAATCATCGCGCTCGATTCGGGTATTTACGACACTTCGACGATTTTCGTTGATAAATCCATCACTCTCGCGGCGGCGCCCGGTGTCCACGCCGAATTATACAATTCCAGCGTGACTTCAAACCGCATCACCATTAATGGCAGCAGCACCGATACCGTTATTTTGAGGAATCTTTTTATCGTCAGTAAAGCGGGCAATACCGGCGGCTACGGCATTGCGGTTTACAATGTCGGAACGTTGCAAATCGAAAACTGTGTCGTTGACCGTTTCAGCGCCGGCATCAGTATCAGTCTGACCAATTCCGCGCAAGTGTTTATCAAAGAGACGACCGTCAAAAACAGTAGTTCTGAAGGAATAGATTTTTACACCGCCGCCGGTTTGGTAAAAGTTTCCGTCGAACAATGTCATTTCGACCACAACGGAACTGGCGGAAGTTTTCCCGGCGTTGATGTTATCCAACGCGCCCGCGTGACGATGCGCGACAGCACCGCAAGCGGAAATACGGGCGTTGGTTTTCTGGTTGCCGGCGGCGATCTAAATCTCGAAAACTGTGAAGCATCGAATAATGATGACGGCGGGATTACCGCCGAGAGTTCAAACGGAATCTTCGGGACCGCAACGGTTTCAAATACAATCGTCACCAACAATGTCAACTACGGCTTTCGTCAATTGAGCAGCGGCGTTTTCAATTCATACGGCAACAATGTCGTCCGGCGCAACGGAACAAACACGCTTGGAACAATCACGGTTGTTTCCGGTAATTAAAATCTGGTTTCCCTCTTTTTCAACCGGGAGAAAATTATGTAAAAAGCGCTAAACATCGTCTTGCGACCGATTAAATTAATTTTGCCGGGACATCGCAAAGCAAACTGTTAGTTTACGGAAATTCTCCGAATTGAACATAAAAACAAAGCGGTAAGAATCAATTTCAAATTACTGCCGCTTTAACTGTTTTACGACTTGCTCGAAAAATTCAAGTCCGTCAAATTATCCGTCAAATTAACAATCGTGGTCGGCTCTGCAAACACAAAGTGTTTGGAGTTAATCGTCAAAATATAAGTTTCGCCGGACGGTAAATCGTCAAAACGGTAATTGCCGAAAGTTCCGGTTTGCGCTTCCGCACCTTGATCAGTTTTCTGGGCGGCGGCCGGAAAACTTGCCGCCAGCATGATTATCAATGACGCCAGCAGAGCCGGCAGAATTGCGAATTTTGTCCAAAAGTTTTGTTGTTTCATAATAATTTGCTCCTTATGTTTTCATTTATTAAATTTCAGATTTCATTGTGCTTTGGCGATTACCGCAGAATGAAAAAAAGAGTTTGCTTTCAACCCGAATTCTGCTACCTGACGCCGACAACTCTCCACTGAAGATCTCAGTTCAGCACGGAAGCCGGTCCTTGATAAACACCTCCGCCGCTGTCATCTAGTATTAATGCCGGTCTGGAAGTTTCTAAATCCACTATCGGACGCGGACCTTCCATTAGCTGGATTGACGGCGGAATGCGCGATGTCGGCTTTGCGGCGGAAGAAGTCGAACAAGTCGAACCGCTTCTTGCCACCTACAACAAAGACGGGCAAATCGAAGGCGTCAAATACGGACAAATCGCGACTGTTTTGGTCAACTCAGTCAACGAACAGCAAACCCAAATCGAACAATTAAAGGAACAAATTAAATTACAGAAAGAGCAAATCGAGGCGTTGAAAAAATTGGTTTGTGCGCAAATTCCGAACGGCGAAATTTGCAATAAATAAGGAGTAATATGTCAAAAATCGAATCAAAACAATCGCGGGAATTTTTATTTAGATTATTGCAATCGGCGAGAATTTTGGTGATAGTTATTTTCTTTTTGAGTTCTGCCCTTTCAGCGCAAACTCGTGGCTGGGGTAGCAATGATAGCGGAGGACTGGGGATCGGCAACGCCGATTCGCCGCAACCGAATCCCGTTACGCTCCCCAATTCGGGAAACATTACGGGTATCAGCGGCGGACTTTTTCACACACTCTTTCTTTTAGCGAACGACACCGTTACGGCGGTGGGCGGCAATCAAGATGGACAGCTCGGCGACGGCACTTCAGGTAATGCCCGTTTATCGCCCGTTCCGGTGATTGGTTTGTCGAACGTCATCGCCGTTAGTGCCGGTGCGCGTCACTCGCTCGCGCTCAAATCCGACGGCACCGTTTGGGTTTTCGGAAGCAACGCCAACGCCGAAGTCGGCAATGGTGTGTCGGGTGGCAATCAGGCGGTGCCCGTGCAAAATTCAGCTCTCACCGGCATTTCACAGATCGGCGCGGGCTGGCATTTCAGCGTCGCGCTCAAACCTGACGGAACTGTCTTCGCCTGGGGTTTTAATGTTCGCGGAGAAATGGGCAACGGCACAACCAACCCGACCGGTTGTCAATGTCAGAGCGCACCCGTCCAGACCTCGATTTCCAATGTCGTCGACATCAAGACCGCCGGCACCCATACGCTCGCCAAAAAACGCGACGGCAGTTTGTGGACCTGGGGCTGGAATCAAGCCGGCGAAATGGGTATCGGAGTCGCCGACACGACGGGTTGTCTATGTCGCGCAACGCCCGTCCAGCCAAATGTCGGAGCGGGCAATCCGGTTTTCGGAATCGGCTATAACTACAGCTTTTCGGCAGTTCCGTCGGCAAATACTCCGGCGGGTTCAACCGTGGTTTTGCAGGGCGATAACTTGAGTATCGCTTTCGATTCGGTCACGAGTGCGGGAGCGACGAGCTATCCGGCAATCGACCCTGGTTCGACCGGCTTAAATCCCGGCGGTTTTACCGTTCTGGCAAATTCATCCGCTTACAATATCTCGACGACCACCGCGTTTTCCGGCAGTGTCAAAGTTTGCGTGAAAACGCCGACTGTCTTCAGTCAAACAACTTTCAACTCGCTGGCTATTTTGCACGGCGAAGGCGCAACCCTCGTCAACCGCACTTTCTCGCGCAATTACGCGGCGCGCGAAATCTGCGCCCAAACCAACAGCCTTTCGCCGTTTGTTCTCGCGCAATCAGTACGCCGTGCGCCGTTTGATTTTGACGGCGACGGCAAAACCGATATTTCGATATTTCGTCCCGCGCCCGCCGAATGGTGGTATCAACGCTCGTCCGACGGGCAGGTTCCCGCCGTGCAGTTTGGCACGAGCAGCGATCGGCTGACGCCCGGCGATTTTACGGGCGACGGCAAAGCCGACATTGCTTTTTACCGTCCGTCAAACGGTTTCTGGTTTATTTTAAGATCGGAAGATTCCAGTTTTTTCTCGTTTCCGTTCGGCACTTTAGGCGATCTTCCCGCACCGGGCGATTACGACGGCGACGGGAAATTTGACGCTTGCGTTTTTCGACCCTCAAACGCAACTTGGTTTATCAATCAGACAACGGCGGGTTTGGTAATTGTCCAATTCGGGATTTCGACTGACCGACCTGTCCCGAATACTTTCGTTCCATAACGAAAATTACTTTTGTTATTTTTCATCAGTTGCTTGAGCCATAATATTAAGGAATAGACAGG
>JBDTZT010000367.1:0-5012 GCA_040005005.1 Actinomycetota bacterium | reverse complement strand
CGGAAGACGATTGGACGGACGAAGTTTTGAAAGCGACCGACGGCAAAGGCGTTGACTGGCTGATCGAAATGGTCGGCGGCGATATTGTCGCGAAAAACTTAAAAGTTCTCGCCAAAAACGGCACGATGTGGATTTACGGTTCGGCGAGCGGCGAAGATTTTAAGGTTTCGGTGCTGAGTTTGATGGCGAAAAATCATACGATTCGTGGTTATTGGCTGATGAACGAATCAATCGAAAACCGCATTGCTTTCACCAAAGAACTACTCGAACATCTCGCGGCGGGACGGTTGAAAATTCAGGTCACGGAATTTCCGCTCGAACAGGCCAGAGAAGCGCACGAAGCGATCGAAAACCGCAAAACGACCGGTAAAGTTGTGTTGACGGTAAAATAAAAAATACGAGAAAAGAATTTTTCTTTAATTTGCAAGTCTGCTTGACAACTATATAGATGAATGCCAATATATCTAACTGTCAAGGTTAATATGGACGACAAACGATTTCAAAAAGTAGCAAAAGCATTGTCAGACCCGCGAAGGTTTGGTATTTTGCAAACTATTGCGGCAAGCGAAGCCGGAGGAATTTGTTCGGGCGGAGTTTGTGACACAGTTTCAGTCGCCCAGGCGACCGTTTCGCATCATTTAAAGGAATTAACCGAAGCCGATTTGATTATTCCGAACAGCGAAGGACAATTTAAGTATTTTTCGGCGAACTACGAAACGATCAAGGAATATATTAGAGAATTAAAAGTTCGTCTGAAGTTAGAAGAAAATTAAAATTTTTTTGGCATACGTATAGATGGTTGTATATATGCAAAGGTGTTTGGTTGGAAATAAACAACGAGGAAGGGAAAATACAATGAGTGAACAAAATAAAAAAATCGCCTTAATTACAGGCGCAAACCGCGGAATCGGATTTGAAACCGCACGGCAATTAGGGAACCAGGGGATTAAAGTTTTGCTTGGTGCCCGAAGCGAAGAAAAAGGCGCGGAAGCGGCTGAAACCTTAAAAAATGAAGGCTTGGACGCCGAATTTATTTTGCTTGATGTTGATGACGAGAAAACGCACGAATCCGCGGCAAAGTCTATCGAAGAGAAATTCGGCAAACTCGACATTCTGATCAATAATGCGGGAATTTATATTGACGAATTTAAAGACGGTGCGCCTATTCAGACAAGCAAAACTTCGATTGACGTATTTCGCAAAACTTTCGAGACCAACTTTTTCAATATTATCAGTTTGACGCAGACGTTGGTGCCGCTTATCAAAAAATCTGATGCGGGAAGAATCGTTTTTCTATCAAGTCTTTTAGGTTCGCTGACCGCGCATAGTGACCCGAATTCTCCGATTTACAATTGGAAAACTCCGGCTTACAACATTTCAAAAACCGCGCTGAACGGATTTGCCGTGCATTTAGCTTATGAATTGAGAGATACAAATATCAAAGTCAATGCGGCGCATCCGGGTTCGGTCGTTACCGATATGAATGCCAACGGTCAAATTCCGGTCGAAGAAGGCGCGAAAACTTCCGTGGAACTGGCGACGCTTCCAGCTGACGGCTACAACGGTAAATTCATCCATCTCGGCAATGAATTGCCTTGGTAATAAATCAATTATTCGTAAGGTTTGTGCTGCTGAGCGCAAACCTTACTTTTTTATGAGGAGGAAAAAATGAAAGCACAAGAAGAAAAAAATGTAGTTTTGCCGGAAAAAGAATTGTTCGTAAAAATGGTGGTTGACGCGTGGGAAACGCAGAATTCGAGAGTTGATAAATTGCTCGAAGATCTTTCCGACGAGCAATTGCAAACCGAAACCGCGCCCGAAAAAAACACGGGTGTTTACCTGCTTGGTCATCTGACGGCGGTTAATGACGCGTTGCTGCCGATCTTAGGTTTCGGAGAAAAACTTTACCCGCAGTTAGAAAATGTTTTTCTGAAAAATCCCGAAAACTCGGATTTGGAAAAGCCTTCGGTTGCGGATTTAAAGCAATATTGGAACGAAACAAACGCCAAAGTCAGAGAGCATATTGAGCAGACAACGGCAGATGAATGGTTTGCCAAACACACGGCGGTGACGGACGAAGATTTTGCGAAAGAGCCGCACCGAAACAAGTTGAATGTTTTGCTAAATAGAACAATTCACCAAAGTAATCATTTGGGGCAGCTTAATTTTCTGGTGAAAAAATAACGATTAGTTGTGGCAGAAGCCGGATACAAATAAATTATTCACGTTTGACGGCGGAATGAGTATTTGATGAATTTAATGAATTATAATTGGAAGGATATGAGAAATTATCAATTCAAATTAGTTGATGTTTTTACCGAAAAACCGCTTCAGGGAAATCTGCTTCCGGTTGTTATGGAAGCAGATGATTTGAGCGACGACGAAATGCACGCCATTGCCCGTGAATTTAATTCGTCCGAAACGACTTTTGTTTTAAAACCGCGAGATGAAAAAGCCGCTTGGCGCCTTCGTTCATTTACTCCGAAGGCAGAAGTTTTCGGTGCCGGACATAATGCGCTCGGGGCGTGTTGGGCGATTGCCGAAAATAATCCGGTTGATTTGAAGGAAGGCAAAAATGTCGTTTATCAGGAAATAGGTGAGAGCGTTTTACCTCTGGAAATTTATGTCGAATCGGGAAAAATAGAAAAAATTCTGATGACGCAAGACACGCCTGTTTTTGGTGAAAAGTTTACCGATATTAAGGCTTTAGCGGAAACCCTAAATCTTGACGAAACGGTTTTTGCCGTTGAATCAATCGAGCCACAAGCGGTTTCGACCGGAGCCTTTCATTTTCTCGTGCCGGTAAAAAATATTGAGGCTTTGAAAAATGTTCAGCCCGACCCGAATAAATTAGCCGCACTTGCCAAGCCTCTTGGTTGTGAAGGCTGTTATTTGTACACACTTGAAACAGTAGAGGCAGATTCAGCGGTGCATACCCGCGCATTTTTCCCTGGAATTGGAATTTCCGAAGACCCCGCCACGGGAACCGCAGCCGGTCCGCTCGCGGCTTTGCTGGTTTCAAAAGGAATTTTGTCCGAAGGCGAAACTTTGATTATTGAGCAGGGCTTTGAGATTAATCGTCCGAGTCGGATCGAAGTTTTAGTCAGTGGAAGCGTAGTGAAGGTTGGGGGAAAATGTATTTCGGTAGGTGAAGGAAATCTGAAACTTTGAGAAAATATATACGAGGATAATATAAGACGCAGATTGCTTTGAATAGGAATATGAACGTAAAAGACAAAATTATATTCGTAACGGGCGGTGCAAACGGCATCGGGAAAGGATTATGCGAGCGTTTTCATCAGGAAGGCGCGAAGAAAATTATCGTCACCGATATTGATTTTGAAACGGCGGAAAAAGTTGCCGGAAGCGTTGGCGGGCAAGCATTTAACCTCGATGTCAGCGACGAAAACCAAGTAAAAGCGGTGGTCGGCGACGTTTTAAGCGAATTCGGCCGCATTGATCTGGTTTGTTCAAACGCGGGAATCGGCGGCGGCGAAGGTTCTCTGGAAGTCGAAAACGACGTTTGGCAAAAGATTTATGAAATAAATGTTTTGTCGCACGTTTACCTGGCACGGGCTGTTTTTCCTTCGATGCTTGAACGCGGTGCAGGTTATTTTCTGATAACTTCTTCGGCGGCAGGACTTTTGACCCATCCAACCGCCGCGCCATATGCCGTCACAAAACACGCGGCAGTGGCTTTGGCGGAAAACCTTTCGATTGAATATGACGAACGCGGCATAAAGATTTCGTGTTTGTGTCCGCAAGGCGTGAAAACAAATTTGATTGCCAGCGCGGAAGGCGAGCCGGAAAACTTTTTGATGGCGGAAGCCATCACGGTCGAAGAATGCGCGGCGGCGGTTGTCAAAGGCTTGGAAAGCGAGAATTTTTTGATTTTGCCGCATCCGGAAGTCGCAAACTATATCGTCAATAAGGCGGAAAATTACAACCGCTGGCTTCATTCTTTAAGAAAAATTCGCGGCGCGATTTTGGCGGACAAAAGTGAGGTTGCAGGCAAATAATTTATGAAAGTATTTTTAACCGGCGCGACAGGGTTTGTCGGTTCGGTCGTCGCGGAAAAATTAAGGGGAAAAGGCTACGAAGTCGTCGGTTTAGCGCGAAACGATGAATCCGAAAGCAAATTAAGCAAACGCAAAATCGAAACTCTGCGCGGCGAATTGCAGGACGCCGAAGTTTTGCAACGTGGCGCAAACGAGTCGGACGCGGTGATTCATACGGCGTTCAGCCATAATTTTTCGGATTATAACGATGCGGTGAAATTAGACCGTGAAGTTATCAAAACTTTCGGCGAAGCATTGGCGCAAACGAATAAACCTTTGATTGTAACTTCAAGCTCAGCGATTTTGGGCGACACGCGCTCGCATGAAGCGGACGAAGATTATCCGTTCGGCGAACACAGCCCGCGCAAAGAGCGCGGCGAATCCGAACGCGACGTTTTGCAGCTTTCATCAAAAGGAATTCGAGGCATCGTTTTGCGTCTGCCGCTTTTTGTTTACGGGCGGGCAGGAAGTTCGTTTGTGCCGTTTGTAATTAATCAGGCGAAAAAAGAAAATTCGGCGAATTACGTCGAATTGGGCGACCAACGAGTTTCGGCGGTGCACGTTGAAGACGCGGCGGATTTGTATCTTTTGGCACTCGAAACAAGCACGGCGAAAGGAATTTACAACGTCGCGGCGGAAAGCGTTTCAATGAAGGAAATGAACGAAGCGGCGGCGCGGCTGCTTGATGTGAAAGCGAAAAGTATTTCAGCCGAAGAAGCAAAAGAACAATTCGGGAAAATGTTCAATTTTCTTTCGATAAATAATCAGCTTGACGCGGCGAAAGCAAAGCGCGATTTAAAGTGGGAAATAAATTCCAACAAAACGATTTTAGACGATATCGAAAACGGTTCGTATCGAAATTACAAAAACTGAAAAAGGGGAAAAATAAAATGAGTGAAAAAAAAGTTTGGTTTATTACGGGATGTTCAACCGGATTCGGGCGCGAATTGGCGA
>JBDTZT010000366.1:0-5015 GCA_040005005.1 Actinomycetota bacterium | reverse complement strand
GAAAGTCTGGACTATATCTTAGACATTTCAGTCTGAGTGCGTATAGTCTCTACGGCGTCTCTTCGATAAATACGAAATATCGAAAAGTTCCCTCGGTGTTGTCATAGGAAATTTTCATTTCCCTTAGATATTCACCGATACAGCACTCTCCACTGTGCGAGTTACTTTTTCCTCAGCACAGGCTCCTTACTTAAAGGCTGTTGCTCTATCCAACTGAGCTACGGGAGCATAAAAAGAACGAATAAAAATCTTAACGACTCAGCAAAATTAAGTCAAATTGACGGTTGCTTTCGCCGACTTTTCCCCGATAATCTGCATCATTTGCGCGAAAACTTCCCGCAGATCGAGTTCGCTCGTGTCAATGACGACGGCATCTTCGGCAATCATCAAGGGCGAATCGGCGCGTGAAACATCCCGTTCGTCGCGCAAATTTATTTCGGCGAGAGTTTGTTCGTAAGTTGTCGCCCGCCTTTTTTCCAAATCTTCCGCATAACGCCGCTGCGCCCGCGCTTCGGGCTTGGCAGTCAGAAAAAATTTCACGTCAGCATTCGGAAAAACAACACTGCCGATGTCGCGTCCGTCAAGCACGGCGCCGTTTTTTGAACTTTGTCCGAGCGTTCGCTGATGTTCGACGAGAATTCTTCTAACTTCTGAAATTGTCGAAACGATCGAAGCCGCTTGCCCGACCTGCGTGTTGCGGATTTCCGCCGAAACATCTTTGCCGTCGAGAAAAATCTGCAAATTTTCGGGTTCGCCGACGAGCTCGATCTTTGCGTTCTCGGCAATTTCGGCAACCCTTCGTTTATCTTCAAAACTCACATTTGCGTCTAAAACAGCCAAACCGACACTGCGATACATCGCCCCCGTGTCGAGATAAAGCAGATTCAACTGTTTGGCTAACATTTTGCCGAGCGTCGATTTTCCCGCGCCCGAAGGTCCGTCAACGGCGATTATCATTCGTTAAAAGTTATAATTTTAATAATTTTGCCGCAAATTTTGAGCGTTTAGCTGGTAAAAATTAACACAAAAAATGCCGACTAGAGATAATTAATCAATGCCGGCTATTTTTTGTCAAATTGTTTTTGGCGTTTATTTTCTAAAAACTTTGACCGCGCGGTCAGGATAATCGGTAATGATTCCGTCAAGTCCGAAGGTTTTCATTTTTTCCAGATCGGCGATTTCATTGACCGTCCAGGGCACGATTTTGATGCCTTTCGCGCGGCAATAATTAACGGTTTGCTCATCAACCAATAAAAAATTCGGACTGTATATTTCGGGTTGAAAGCCGAGGTTTGCAATGTTTTTTTCAATCCCGTCTTTGTTTGAAACTAAAAATGAAATCGGCAGTTTGACCGGATATTTTTTCAATTCTTTGAGCGGACGAACATCAAACGATTGAATGATGACATACTTTTCCATCTTGGATTTGATGATTTCATCGTAAACCATTTTGGCAAAAACTGACGGAACGGGGTGAAAAATATTATCGCCCTGTGGCGACGATTTTATTTCGATATTGTAGCGGACAGCCGGGAGTTTGTTTTTCTTTAAATATTTATTGATCTCTTTGAAAAGCTCTGTCAGCAGAGGCTTGTAAACCTTCATTTTTTGCTGATCCGGAAAATCTTTGTTGCCAAGACTGCCGACGTCAAATTGTTTGACTTCCGTATAATCCATTTTATAAATATTGAAATCCGTTTGCCGGTCGGCCGGAATCGGCTTTCCGTTTTTATCGAGCGAAATCAGCGAAGAAAACCATTGATCGTGCGACACGACGATTTGGTTGTCGCGGCTGATCACGACATCCAGTTCCAGAGTGTCCGCGCCGAGTTCGATGGCTTTAATAAACGACGGAATCGTGTTTTCCGGCATCCAGCCGCGGGCACCGCGATGACCTTCGATGCTGACGACGGGAACTTGCGAAAAAACATTGATTGTTAATGACAAGCAAATAAAAAGTAATAATTTTTGCATAGTATTTTGAGTCAGAACTGCGAACGGCAGTAATCTGTTTAATTTTAGAAATCGTTTATTGAATAACGAAAATAAACAGGTCGCTGCCGCTTGCTGTTCTGAATTTACTTAGAACGAAAATTTCAAAGCAAGCTGAATCTGGCGTGCCGGAAAGGTGCTTGTAATTGTTCCGAAAGCAGCATTTGTAATATCGGAATTGGCCGCGCCGAAATTGGTTTTGTTGAACAAATTAAAGAATTCCGCCCGAAATTCAAGCCGTGTTTCATCAGTAATCGGAAGTTTGAACTGTTTTTGCAGCGAAAAATCGAAATTGAAATACTTATCGCTGCGGGCCAGATTGCGCCCCGCGCTGCCAAACGGCGCCGTCACCGACGGGCGAATCAGGCAAACACCGACGGGCAGAAAATATTCCCGGGTCGGATTTGTGCGGGCGGCGCGGTTTGTCGGGTCGCAAACAGCATTTGGACGAAGTGCGACGCCGCCAAGAAAGGTCGGTAAATTATTGGTAATCGGCGATGGACCGTAGCGGAAATTGATCGGCTGTCCGCTGGTCATCGTGTTGATTCCGTTCAATGTCCAACCGCCGATAAACGCATCCACAACACCGTTCATATTACCGCCAAGCCAACGTCCGCGCCCGATGGGAACTTCCCAGACAAAACTGGTCGTGTTGTTAAAAGGCTGATCGTATGCCCCGATTCCTTTGTCGGCTTTGAAATTATTGATGTCTTGCGGCGTTCCGGTGTTGCCGTTCGGCTCTTCTAAAACCTGCGAACCGTTGTCAATCGCTTTTGACCAGGTGAACGAATTCAAAAAGTAGAGACCTTTGCTGAAACGGCGTTCGAGTTTTATTTGCAGAGCATTGTAATTTGAAAAACCTTCGGGCAAAACCGCCGAAATCGAGCCGAAACCCGGAATTGAACGGCGTGCCTGGAGCGAAGGTTGTTGCGACGCGGGGAGCGCGGCTTCGGCAACCGTTAAAGGACGCGCCTGATTTAAATCGGCGAGCAAAACCGTATCTTTCGCTTTGTTTCCAACATATGCGACATCCAAAACCATATTTCCCCAAAGTTCGCGCTGAACGGAAAGCTGCCAGTTTTGAATGCTCGAGGTCGGCGTATCACGCGGAATATAAAGCGTCACATTGTTCGGCAAACCGCCGGTCGGATAGCCTGATTGGGTTGTCCGGAAACAGTTGCTTGCGTAAATATTGCCGACACAAGCAGGATTGTTGATAATGTCGGGAGCTGTTTGGGCAACAGCGGCGCGGGTGATAATCGGGAAATTCGTGCCCAACACATTCGCGCTTCCGAGACGATTTAGATAGACATAACCAAATCCGTAACCGCCGCGCAGCACCGTTTTATCGGTGACGTTATAGGCAAACCCAAGCCTTGGACCAAAATTGTTGTAATCCGGGTCAACCAGTGCGCGGTTATAAAGCGAACCGTCTTTAGCGAGAATGATCGAATTGCTGACGGGATCGTAATTCGACAATTTATTATTTTTTTCGTAATAAGGCGTGCCGAATTCGTAACGCAGCCCGAGATTTAATGTCAATCGCTGATTAACCTTGAAATCGTCTTGAAGATAACCGAAGTGAAATTGCTGAATCATATTGGCAACCGTCAAATTGGCAACTTCGTATTGACTCCGCAGACCGAACATAAAATCCGACAGATTATACACATTGTTTGAACCGCTCGCGACGCGGCTGAATTGTCCGCTGTAGGTGTCCAAACCGTAAAGTGGATTGGTGTCTTGCACCGCCGTTTTAGTCCGCAAATGCTCGTAACCGATTTTAAGGCTGTGTTTGCCTAAAAGCGTCGAATAACTGACGCGAAAATCCTGATTGGTCGGATTTTGAAACTGCGGGTTGGTTGCCTGTCGGCCAAGTCCCGAAAATCCGCTGATGCTTTGCGTATTTAATCCGCCGGCAACGGTCGCATCTTCGGATAATCCGGTAATCCCGTAAAGCGAGAGCATCGTTCCCTGACCAATAAAGACGGGACGTTTTCCGGCATTTGTATCCGACCACGAAAAACGTGCGTCAATCACCGAACCGTTGGTCAGCGCGTAAGTTCCGCCAACCATCAACTGTTTGTTAAGAACATCAACAAACCCGTTTGAGCCGCCGCCCGAGGGACCTTCGATTGCGGGGGCGTTGATTTCCGCCGATTTACGATAGCTCCAACGTCCGAAAATGCTGAACATATCGTTAAATTTATGGTCAATTCTGATGTTGTATTTGTCGCTGAAATTCTGATTTAAAACCAGATTCTGATAATTGTTGCCCGTCACGCCCGTTAGATTCGGCGCGGGCAAATCGTTCAAAACTTTTCGCGCAAACGTCGTCATCGGAATTGGCGTGCCTGCCGCGTAAACAGTTCCCGTTAACGGATTTCGCACATCAACGGTTAAAATTCCCTGACGTTGGGCAAGCGTCGGAATATTTGAATAAACCAGATTTTTTTGAACTTGCCGGAAGCCTTCGTAATCGCCGAAGAAAAACGTCCGGTCTTTGATGATCGGACCGCCGAAAACGCCGCCGAATTGATTGCGGATGAGCGGCGGTTTAACTCCGCCGAGCGGTTTGAAAAATCCGGTTGCATTCAAAACCCTGTTGCGGTGAAATTCCCACGCCGCACCGTGAAACTGATTCGTTCCGCTGCGGTAGGAAGCGTTGATGACCGCGCCGCCCGAACGCCCGAATTCCGCGCTGTAAGTATTTGTCTGCACTTTGAATTCCGCGATCGCATCGGGCGAAACCTGCACGACCTGGCTCGAAAAACTCTGATTACTTGTTCCGTAAGCGTTATTATCAATTCCGTCGAGCAAAAAATTATTGAACGTGGCGCGTAAACCATTGACGTTAAATGCGGCTTCGCGGCCGCCGCCGCCGATCGTGCTGTTGGTCGAAGATTCGCGTACGCCCGGCGCGAGAAGTGCCAAATTGGCATATGAGCGACCGTTGAGCGGCAACGCGACAATTTGTTTGCGTTGTACGACTTGGCCGACTTCGCTCGAATCCGTCTGCAGTG
>JBDTZT010000365.1:0-5020 GCA_040005005.1 Actinomycetota bacterium | reverse complement strand
TCCGTCGCCGTGCGGCAATTTTGCGAGCAGATCAATTTTTTCGTCCGCCACCAAATCGCGCATCATCTGTAAATCCTGCAAAATCTGTTCACAAGACTTTTTCCAATCTTCCGTTGTTCCTTTGGTTTTATTCCAATAACCATCGGGAAATTTCGGCGAAACGTGATTTGCGTCGCGGCTGAATTCAACAATGTCCGACTGTGCGATCCTCAGATGTTCGAGCAATTCCCAGGCCGTATGCGGCGCATTTTCGATCCGTCTATTAATCTCTTCGACCGGGAATTCCCGTAAAACCGTTTCCAAATCAATATGCGCCGATTTGCCTTCGAGCAACTCCAGAAGATGGTTGCGTAACTCTTTTTGCGTGTCCATAATTTATTAAAATAGCTTCAAATTTAGCCTTTGCGTTTCTTCGAGTTTATCAAGAAAATCTTCGCGCTCGATTTCTTCCGCGCCGAGAACTTCAAAATGCGGTGTCATCACTTGAATATCGAGCCACATTGCGCCGCGCTTCTTGAGATGTTCGATCAGATGAAGCAAGGCAAATTTTGAGGCGTTTGAACGAAGGTGAAACATACTTTCGCCGCAAAAAACGCCGCCTGCATCAACGCCGTAAAGTCCGCCGACCAGTTCCGTATTTTCCCAGACTTCGACGCTGTGCGCGTCGCCCACCGCGTGAAAATCGCAGTAAGCACGAATAAATTCGTTGGTGATCCAAGTTCCGTAACCGTCGCTGCGTTTTGCCCGCGCACAATGCGTAATGACCGCTTCAAAAGCCTTATCAATCGTGAAGGAAAAGCGCGTTTTCGCCAGCTCTTTCCGCAAACTTTTCGGAATATGAAGCTCATCAAAATCCAAGATCGCACGGTCTTCGGGACAATACCAAGGCAGCGGAAGTCCTTCAACGTGCCACGGAAAAATTCCGCGACCGTAAGCATTTCTTAAGTTTTCAATCGTCAAATCTCCGCCAAAACCGATGATGTCGCGGGCATTATAATAATAATCACCGAACAAAACCCATTCGGTAAATACGTGTTTGCGCGGATTTGGAAAAATTATTTCTGACATTTCGGGAACAAATCAAAAAAAACGCTGTGTAACGAAAATAACAAATCTGCGAGGTAAAATAAATGAAAAAATTCATCGTCAATCTATTTTCTAATCGTTTCGGCATTGTTTTGGCAACTCTGAATGTTTGCTATTTCGCAAGCAAAGGAAGTGGTATAACGAATCAGCTGTTTGGGCAAATTTTTGTTTGCGCACATTTTCCGGCGGCAATTTCAGCTCTTCTGTCGCTTGGAATCGTCAAGATTTTTTTGCATAAACTTTCCTATCCAACAGAAATGAACATAGCAAATACTTTTTTTGCTTTCTTTATTGTTGCGCAGTGGCTTTTCATTACTTGGATTGCCAAAACCATTGCTCAAAAACTTCGTCCCAAAGAATTATAAAAACTCAATTCATTCGATTTCAATGACTTTTTGTGGTATGAATTAACAT
Organism: Actinomycetota bacterium; assembly: GCA_040005005.1. GTDB lineage: Bacteria > Acidobacteriota > Blastocatellia > Pyrinomonadales > Pyrinomonadaceae > JAFDVJ01. Next base: position 3,520 of record JBDTZT010000365.1, on the reverse strand, counting down.
TTCGGTCTGCCAGGAAAGATTGAAATCTAATGAATTAATGAAAGAAATCAGCGTCATCGGTGCGACATCATTGCTTGGAATAAATCTTGTTTCGCTGTTAGCCGAAAACGGCTATAAAATCTACGCGAGCTATCGCTCGGAATCCCGCGTTCCAAATTCGTGGCGCAAAAATCCTTCAATTGTTTTGCAAAAATTGGATTTAAGCAAGCAAACCGATTTCGCTAGGTTTTGCCGCGAAACAATTGTCTGGCTCGCGCATCTCGAACAAGGCAGATTTAATGAACGCGAAACGGAGGTTAATCTGAAACCTTTTGAAAATTTCCTCCATCAAACGCAAAATTCACTGACCGAAAAGTTTGTTTTTGTTTCGTCCGGCGGTTCGGTTTACGGCGAACCGCTCTTTTTGCCGATAACCGAAGAGCATCCGCGAAACCCACTTTCGTCTTACGGAAAAACGAAACGCGCGATGGAAGATGCGCTTTCCGAATTCGGTCAAACGCACAATCTCAAAACCGTGATAATTCGTCCCGGCAACATTTACGGTTTTGAAAATCCGCATCGTGAAAGCAAAGGAATTATCGGCGCATTTCTCAATTCAATTCGGACAAACACGCCTTTCACATTGATTCACAAAGGGCAAACCGTTCGCGATTTTGTTCACGTCGAAGATGTCAGCCGGGCGATTTTATCGGCGATTGAACGTAATCAACAACAAATCACTTGGAATGTTTCAGGCGGAAAAGGATACAGCATTGCCGAAATTATAAAATTGATTCTCGAAAAATCGGGTTTTGAAAACCCGCCGATTAATCACATCGAAAATTTCAGTTCGGATGTGAGCCGTAATATTTTATCAATAGATTGCATTACTTCCGAATCAAATTGGCTTCCGCTCATCAACATCGAAGACGGAATTTCCAAAACAATCGAAAATTGGCTGAAGTTTGAAAATAGTTTGTCGAAAATAATTTAACCGCAAAGTTTTTTGTAAATCTTCAAAAATTCGAGCGCAATTTCCGGCGGCAAAAGTGTTTTGCCAAATTCCAAATTGCTTGCGCTCATTTTCTTCCGCAATGATTTATTTTCAATCAATTTAACGATTTTTTCGGCAATATCTTCAGGCTTTTGCGAACAAAAAAGACAATTTTCCGGCTCGCTCAGATAATCAGCCGCTGCGCGAATTTTGGTCGTGACAATCGGCAACCCGACCGATACGGCTTTGAATAAAACATTCGGAAAACCTTCGATGTGGCGCGTAGGAAAAACAAACAAATCGCTCTCGAAAAAGTATTTCGCAACCTCTGCTTCCGAAATGTAACCTGTAAAGTTCACTTGTGATTGCAAATTTAATCTCTCAACTTCTTTTTTCGCTTCCGCACCCGTTTCGCCGTCGCCGATGCAATGCAAAACGAACTTAAATCCGCGCTCGTGCAAAATCGAACAAGCGCGAATCGTTTCGAGCAAGCCTTTTGCCGCAATAAAACGCGAAACAAAAAGAATCTCAAAAGTTTCGTCCTTTTCTTTCTGTCGCCGGACAAAATTTTCGGGCAAATCCGCCCGAATCGTCACGGTGTTTTTCACAAAATAAAACTTTTGCTCTTCAAAGCCGAGCCGCCGAAAATTTGCCTTTTCTTCCGACGTATGAACACCGAAACCGTCCACCCGATTTTTCAGATAATTTATCAAAATGCGCGTCAAAAAGTTTGCGTTTGCAAATTCTTCAGCTGCCGAACCGTGGAGTTTAAAAAAAACGCGCGCGCCATTCGGCTTCATCAAAAAAAGCGAAACCGAATCGCGCAAAATTGTTTTCAAATCAAAAGCTGTATTGAGATGAATCAAATCAAACTTTTGTGTTTTCAATATCTTGCGAAACTGAAAAGCGGTTTTTAAAACTCGCCGCAAACGCTTAAAAAAAGGAGTCGGTTTTTCTTTGTCGCCATAAACATAGACCTCTTCGACGACTTCCGCGCCAAACTCGCGCAAAGCCTCGACAAATGGCGGCTCGCTGGCAATCGGACCGCCCCACGAGTCTTTCGACGGCATTCCAACAAGAAGTTTTAAAATTTTGGTTTCCGGCTTCAAATTATTGATTCGTATAAATTTTTAAGATTTCTGAGATGTACTTCGATACTGAAAGTTTTCTTGGCAAAATCGTAAGCGCGGTTTGCCAAATCTTTTCTGAATTGGTCATTTTCCGCAATCTTGAGAAGTTTTTCCGCCAAATCATCGGCGTTTTGCGTTTCAAAAACTTCGGCAAACTCGCCGTTTTGCGAGACTTCACTGTGCGGCGCGATGTCCGACAAAATACACGGTTTTTTGCTCAGCATCGCTTCCATCAGAGCAATCGGCAAACCTTCATAAAACGACGAAAAAACATACGCATCGAGCGAATTAACAATCTTCGCAAGATCGTCGCGCTGACCGAGAAAATGAACGCGCGATTGTAAATTATTTTCTTTGACAATCTTCACACACTCGTCGTATTTCGCTTCGCCGCCCAGTTCGATTCTACCGACGATAATCAAATGCGCGTTCGGCAATTTTTCCGCAACCTTGGCAAAGGCTTTGCAAAGCGTAATCTGGTCTTTGCGCTCGTGCGCGTAAAAATGCGCGACCATTCCGAACAGAAACACGTTTTCACCGATTTTCAATTCTTCCTTCAAACTTTCGCCCGAATATGCGAGCCGCGCCCGGTCAACACCGTTATAAATCATCCGAAAACGCGAAACATCCGTTTTTTCGACTTCCGCCAACCATTCTAAAAGCCCTTCAGAACAAGCGACGTTAGCCGCTATTCGCGGAACTAAAAACTTCGTTATCAGTTGATTTTTTTTATCGGGAATAAAGCCTTGAAAGCTCAGCACAAGTTTTATTTTAGTGCCGCGAGTCGCCAAAAAGGCATGAATTCCGGCAACCGGCTGATGCGTGTGAATTATCTGAAATTTATTCTTTTTAATAATTCCGCGAAGTTTGGCAACCAGCACCAGATCAATCGGCAACCGTCTGTTCAGGCGAAAAAACTCGACGCCCGATTTTTGAAAATCTTCTTCAAGCGAGCCGCCGCCGGTTGCCGCAAAAGCCAAGTCCAAACCATTGCGTTCGGCGTTCCGGCAAACGTCCAGTTCAAGCATTTCCGCGCCGCCGCGATTTAGTGAATCTAAAATATGTAAAACTTTCATTCGATAAAATTGAGGTAATTCGATGTTGCCGACCAAATGACAAGTAACGAAAAATTTGCTTTTATTATAGTTTGAAGTTTAATAATGAACAAAGACCGCCAAAATTCGGAAGTTTTCGCCTTCGTTCCGTCTTATAATCACGCGCCGTTTATCGAAAAATGTTTAAAGTCTATTATTGACCAAACTTTACCGCCGACAAAACTGCTTGTGATTGACGACGGCTCGAAAGATGATTCACCAAAAATTATTGAGCGAATTTTGAAAGATTGTCCTTTTGACGCGGAACTGATTGTGCGGGAAAATCGTGGTCTTTGCGCGACTTTGAATCAAGGATTTTCTTT
>JBDTZT010000364.1:0-5022 GCA_040005005.1 Actinomycetota bacterium | reverse complement strand
GTAATCTTGCTCGATGGCTGGCACCGCGACGGCGACTCCGCGACTGTCACTGTGCTCGCGGAACCCGAGGGCAACGGTCCCGGCCATCCGGACCACAGGTTGTGAATGGGCGCACGCCACCTTTGACGGCATGGATGCCCCACCGCCGAACTGACCCGCACAAGTTCACCTGATTCAATTTCCAAACCCAACATTTCACCGATACTTCTGGCGAAAATACAGTTGGTGGAACCAGTATCTATTTTAGTGCTGACAGGAATCTCTCGCCCGATCAACTTCAAATTCACATCTAAAGAAATACCTGATTTTCCGGTGTCATATTCGATTAACTTCTCAAATTCAAGTTGGTGAATCATTCCCAGCTCCCAATTTCGCCAACATAATCAAGCGGCAATACAAAATCAATCACAAAGTCGACAGCTTCCGATTTTTTTGCCTGGAGCGAAGCTTCAGGATAATTCTTTCCGGTGCCGACCAGAATATCACCGTCGAGAGCTGCATAAAGCCCGCCGTATTTCTCCCGATTGGTTTCGGATCTCATCCAAATGTCGCGCAATCGGCGTTTTTCTTCCTTACCTTCCCCATTCAAACCTAAATCGGTTTTTCCTGATTCCGGGCTATTATTAACTAAATAATCCGCCAGAATTTCTCTTTCCTGCGCCGTAAGCGCTTTAGCCTGCTCTTTTATTGTTTCTAAAATTTCGACCGACATATATTTGCTCCTGATAGAAATTTTATCACAAATTTCTATCAGGACTTGAATTTCGGGAAATGCCTTTTGCCGTAAATGGTTTTCAAATTTAACCAATTTCAAGCGCGATACTTTTGAATCCATGCGAACAAATTCCGTCAGGCTCGACCGGACTTGGCTTCGGGACATCTGGTTGGGCTCCAGCCTTCATCGAGACAAATCGCCATAAATTCGATAAATTCCGCCTCAGATTTTTTTCGCACATTTTCAAAATCAGTCTTTTTTTGTATTTCTCCGTTCATTTTTCTGCCTCAAAATCGGATAAAATATCAGTCTTTGATTGCTTGAGCCGCGATATTCTCCCGCACGTTTCGTCAGAGTGCGGTCATAGGCTCCGTCAATCAGTAAATCGGTGTTGGCTAAAATTCGATTGACACTTTCAGAGTTTCGAGCCAGCAAACTTTCGAGTGTGAAACCCGTGTAAATCGTCAAGTGAAAGCATTGTTCCTTGAGTCTTTCAACCAACACTGCCAATCCTTCAGTTTGATCGAACGGTTCGCGGTTGAGAATTCCGCCTTGTTTCGATTGATTAATTGGCTTTTCGCTTTTTTCAAACGGAAAATCAATCACATTTGCCTTCACCGCTTGGGTTTCGTTTGAAAAAACTGAATTTATCGGCGGCAAGTCAACCGAAAATTGCGCCGCGATTTGGCAATAGCTGCTGCCGGATTGCTCATCCCGAAAAGGCGTTTCGCGGTGGTTACGTTTTTCCCGCACCTTTTCCCAAAACTTTGTTTCCGCCGTTTCGCGGCGATTTTTTTCGCAAACTATCCAGCGAATCAAACTGCATATTTGTCAGCCGCTTCTTTTTTCCTAAACGGAGTTCTTCGAGTCCAAAATACATTGACAAATTATTACATTGGTGTAATATAAAGTATGCCGTTTGAAGTCGAATATACAGACGAATTTGAAGAGTGGTGGAACACGTTAAGCAAAGACGGACAAGCAACGGTTGACGCATATGTAAAAATGCTCGAGGAGTTTGGAATTGCGCTCGGCTTTCCTTATTCTTCCGACATCAAAGGTTCTGAATATTCACAAATGCGGGAATTGAGAGCGCAACATAAGGGCAAGCCGTATCGCGTTCTTTACGCTTTTGACCCGCGAAGAATGGCTATTTTGCTCATCGGCGGCGATAAAACGGGAAACAGCCGCTGGTATGAGCAATTTGTTCCGCTGGCGGATCGTTTATATCGGGAGCATCTTGAGACTTTAGAAAAGGAGAAAAGAAAAAATGGCTAAGTCATTTAAAAATTTGCGCAATAAAATGTCGCCGGAATCAAAAAAACTTTCTGCCGAAATAGCCCGTAATTTAAGCGAAGAAATTCGTTTGACCGAGCTTAGAAACGCTCTTGGCATCAATCAGGAAGAATTAGGTGAATTGCTTAATAAAAAACAAGCCGCTATTTCCCGCCTTGAACGCCGCTCCGATATGCACATTTCGACTCTCCGAGAATTTATCAAGGCACTCGGCGGAAAACTGGAAATTATCGCTACTTTTCCCGATGCTTCTTATCACATCAAGCAATTTGAGCAGGAATAGACCGATTTCAGGTTTCCAAATTTTAATTTCTAAAATTCTAATGAGTCGAACTGATCGCTGTTGAGAATACCGTTTTGTTTTGTCTTTGGAACTTGTTTTTCAGTTTTATCTACCGGGAAATTAATAACCTTCGGTTTCGACTCGTCCGTTTTGGATACATTTGTTTTATTCGTCGTGCTTGTCTGTGTATTGAAGGTGTATTGAGAAGCAAGTTCACTATAACTATTGCCGAACGATTCTTCCCTGTAAGACGTTTCGCGGTGATTGCGTTTTTCACGAACTTTCTCCCAAAAACTGCTTTCCGCCGTTTCTCGCCGCGCCTTTTCACAAATGGTGCGGCAAACTAATTTGTTTCCGCGTCTGCCGTTTTCTGTCAGACAACTGTAAGTGCCATTATCATCACGGATGAGGAAGACATTAAAAAGTTTATCGCTATTTTGGACGCGGTTGTAATAGCTCAGGAATTCAGCACGAATAATTGTCGGCATAAATTTGAAAGAGATTTTAAATAATTTCGGAACAAATGTATTTGTGAGGTAATTTAAACTTCGGCTAAAAGTTCGCTATTTTCCGTATGATTTTGCGGTTCACCGATAAATTCCAAATCATCACTCCAGCTTGCGACTGCCTCTGCTGTCTGTATGAATGAACTTTGGAGAAGGAGTCAAAGCTGTAAATCTATCTATGAAACTGAAAGTTCCGATTTCGCTGGGAGTAATAAATGTGGTATCGACGGTTAATCAGATATTCCCCGAAGCCCTCGTAAATTCATTATTCAGCCAAATCAATTTTTGTTTCGATTTTATTTGGCTCATAGAAAATCGAGAGGTTAAATTTCAAGAGCCGAAAGCCGATCTTCGTCAAGCAGTCTTTTTGATTGCAGACTTGTTGACCGCAAAACGTCATTCAGAGCGGACTGCATTTCGGATCTTGAACGGAGTTTCGCTTCTGTTCCCGCCGCATCCTGCAATCTCTTCAAAACATCTTCGAGCGACGTGTCCCGTGTGAAATTCATCAAGCGATACCACTCGCACATTTGACGCGCCCGCTTAGCTAACGCACCCGGAACGAAATCCGCCGACTGAAGTTTGTTTGCCATCTCCTCGGCAGCTTCAAAAATTTTCGCGGTAAGTTGGTCAAGACCTTCTTTAATCGGTGAAACTGCTTCATTCGCTGCATCTCTCGCGGCTTCGATTTTCATTTGCCGAATACGTTCTTTGACTTCCCTTTCGCGTTTTTGCTCAAGTTCAAAATCCGTGATTTTCAACTGTTCGATTCTGGTTTTAGTATCGAGTTCCAATAGCACTTGGCTGTGAGCAACTTCGATTTTAGCGTTTTCAAGATTCAGGGTTTTCGCCTTTTTCTGCTCCGCCAACATTTCCGAACCCAAAACAATCACTTTCGGTTTCATCGTGATGGTCAAGCCGTCCCGGATCATTTCACGAGTCGGAATCATTCCCATCGCATGAGCGACGACCGTTTCAATAAATTCTTCGCGGTCGAGCGGAATTTCAAGCGTCGCATCAAGCCGTTTGGCTGAATTTATCGCAAGATCGGCAAAACTTTTTCTCAAAGTTATTATAATTTCGTCGTAATTTGCCAAAACTTCTGCTTTTGCCGTTGATAGCGTTTCCAAGGAGCGTTTATATTCAGCTTCAAAATTCTCGAAAGCATTCCACGGAATCCATTTATACTCGCTCGTGCCCCAAACGCTTTCGCAAAGCGTAAAACGAAAACTATATTTGTCCAGTGCGTGATGCGCCCGGGCAGAGGCGCGCATCAATTTGCGGCGATAAGAATCGGGCAGAAGTCCAACCCGTGGCGGCGACAGTTTTATGGTCTGTCCGGGCGGCAGTTCAACGCCAAGCGATTTGTCGCTCTAAAGTGCTGAAACCTTTGCAGTCAATGTTCAGAAAAATACCTTCGGTTTCAAGTTGTGATAAATCGAACGGCATTGTTTCGACTTCGCTCGCGCTAATTCCCAAATTAACTGCCGCCTCTTCTTTTTTCGTTTGCAAACGGCTCAAAATATTGCTCACCGCTTCTGCATTTGTTTCATTTTCGCCTGGCGGCGGATTATTTTCAGTTAGTTTTTCTTTGGTCATAGTCGGCTTTTTGCCAAAAATATTGTTTAGAATTGAAGTCGCCGGTGGAAACTCCAAGGGGGTGTTCACGGAAGATTCTTGATTTATGTTCATAGTTTTGTTGATGTGAATCCAATTAGTTTTAAGTGTCGCCGATTAACTGCCGCTTTTTTTTCTCATCGCGCTTGAATCAATTATTAACCTCGATTTAGTCGGCCCAAGAAATTCTTTAATTTTTCCCATTATTTCAGCGTGTTGAAGCAGTTTCAAATTGCCGAAACTTATTCGTTTGTCAAAACTTATTAGCCGCTTCTTTTTTAATTTTTGAGTTCGTCAAACGAGATATTGAATAAAAGAAATCCGTCCCGCGATATCTGCTTTCCTGTGTTGAAGCCCAAAATGAAAAATCCGAAATCGAATTCTACTGACGATAGTACGTCGCAAGTTGAAATGCCGTCATCGAATCTTAAGATTGCTAATTGTAATGCCGCTTTTCTCCAACGAACATAAATAACCGCTAAATTTAGCATCTTCGGCGCAATTGTCTTCCGCGTATTTTTCTGCAAATTCGGTTCCATCCCTTGGCAAAAAAAAATCAAATTTTGCTGTATAAAAATATGGTCAATCTTGCCACAACACAAATG
>JBDTZT010000363.1:0-5023 GCA_040005005.1 Actinomycetota bacterium | reverse complement strand
CATCAAAAATCGTTTGCAAAGTAATCCCGATGAGCGCACCCAGACGCTTGCGCTTTTGCAAACTCTGATTTTGAAATGCGGTTTTGACGATTTGCTGGAAAAACTTTTAATTGCCCGCTTGAACGAATCAAACGCGGAAAATCGTTTGCAAAATGTTCGCGCGTTAGTTCAGTTTTATCGGGAACGCGGCAATTTTCAACGGATTTTAGAAATTTTGGAGCCGGAAATATCCAGCGAAAACCTTGAGTTTCTAAAAACTTTTGCCCAAACGGCGCGGCTGCTTGGAAATAATGAAAAGGAACTTTCGGCATTGCGCTCGATTTTCTCGGTTCAAAAACAAGACGATGAATTTACAAACCGATTTCTCGAAGTTATTTATGAAAACAATCGCAACGAATTTGAAAATCCAGCGCAAAATCCATCGGCTCATCAGCTTCAAACAATAAATTTTTTGTTATCGAAAAAAGAAACTGATTTGGCGCAGACTGCAATTCAAAACTCATTGTTTCCACCAAGTTGGAAATTCTCGCGACGGGCGGAAATCAACCTTAGATTCAATAATTTCAACGAAAACGCCCAAGCCGATTTCATTTCCGCTTTGCAATTTGCGCCAATTGGCGAACTCATCAAACAAAAACCTGACGAGCAAAATCAGCTGATCGGAAACAATTGGTTTAATCTTTCGGAAAAATACGGCAGATGGCTTTTCTCCGCCTCAAACATGGAAAAATCCGCTGCATTTTTGCCTGCGATGATTGAAAATCGCCCGAAAGATGCGAATGAACAATTAAAATTGGGAATTTTTTATCTTCAGCAAAAAGAATTTTCGCGTGCGCTTGAACATTTGCGCCTTGCAAACGAGCAAAATCCAAACGATAAAACGATTTTGCCTTATTTAGGCGCGGCTTTCTTTCAGATCGGTGAAACGGATAAAGCGGCTGACACTTGGTCAAAAATTATTCAAGGCGACAGCGTAACGCTTGATGACGCACAACTTTATCTCGAAACTTTGGCAGACTTCGGGCAAGCCGATAAAGCTCGTAAAGATATGCGGTCTTTGATTTTGGAACATTTGAAAAAGTTTCGTGAAGATTCGAAAAGTGAGGAAAATTCAAATACTCTGATAAGTTTTATTCAAAAATTGTCCGAAACTTTTTCCGATGAAAAAGAAAAAACGGTCTATTTTTCAGAACTTTGCAAAGTTTCAAAGAAAGATATTTTTCTTCCAAAAATTTTGCTTGAGAATTCGCTGGTGAATGAAAAAGATTCCGGACTCTTTTACGAAATATCAATCGAACGAGAGGCCGGACTCGACAATTATGAACACGATTATGATTATGTCAGCGTTTTGGAAAAGACTTGGGAAACAGATGAAGCCGAACAGCTTTACGATTTTGAAAGCGATTTTGAGATTAAAGAGCCCAAAAACGAAAAACTCGACCGGCAACATAAATATCTTGATTTTTTGATTAAACAAAAAAACTTTTCTAATGCTGAAAAACTAGCTTCAGACATCGAAAAATCGCTCAAAGGTCATTATGCACGTCCGGTTTGGCTTCGACTTGCGAGAATTTCAATCAAACTTCAAAAAAATAATTCCGCCGAAACAATTTTGATGATGAAAAGATTTGTCGGAATTGAAGTTTCGGAAAATGCTACGGCGGTAAAATTGCCGAATTTAGAGCGATTTAACGAAACAATAAAAATTCTCCAAACGGAAAACCGGATTGATTTAATTTTGGATTTGCAAGCAGCGTTTTACGCCAGAATGATTGCGCTTGAACAGTTCGATGCAGTAAATTTCACGACTTTGGCGAAAGTCGAATTCCAAAAAGGTGAAAATGAACTTGGTTTGAAATTGCTTCGCTTAATGGTGAATATTTCCGCCAAGGAAAATTCTGAAGCAGCGCAAGCTGAAATAGCCTCAATGTCTTTGATTACAAAATTTACCGACAATAATAATAGAATTGGGGAAGTCGAAACTGCAAATTCACTATCACCGACCGAAGCATTAAAATTTGCGGCAGACACATCTACCGAATTTGGTTTTTATGCTGAAGCCGCATCTTTTCGCGAAAAACTGCTGACGATTTCGCCCGAAGATTTTGTCAATCGCATCGAATATGCGCGGCTTTCAGCAAAAACAAAAACAGTGGACGAGGCAAGTAAAATTTTGCTTGAATTAATTTTTGATAAAAACTCAAGTAGAAAAGCGCGTTGGCTGTCGGTGTTGATTTTGGCGGAGATTGTTGGTTCAAACGAGATTCTTTGGCAGAAAATTTTCGAAGAAAATAAGGCTTTGATAGAAAAAGATGCGGAAATGTCAGTCGCGCTTGAAGCAGTCGCCAACAATCAAACCGGTAAAACCCAAGAAGCAATCGAACTTTTGCAAACAAATGATTTAACGCCGCAAACAAAATTTTTACGCGCTGTTCTTGAAAGAAATCTCGACCAAAATGAAAAGGCATTTTCTGATTTTTCTTCGCTGTCAAAATCAAACGCTGAAATCGAGGAAGTATTCGGATTTGCGGAAGATGCTCCGATTTTCCAACAAATTCGGTTGTATCTGAAAACCGGCCAGCCGAAAGCGGCACTTGAGTTGGCAAAAAATTGTGGAAATCTAAGATCTAAGGCTGAAATTGAAAAAGGTTCTCAAGATAACCAAAATACTTCAACCAAACTTTTAGCAATTCGGGCGAGTGATTTATCCCTCAATACACGCCGACAATTACTTGAAGATTTATCAAATGCGGCTGAACAACTTGGCGATTTCACGCAGGCGGTTGAATTTGAAACGACGAAACTTGGTTTGCTTGCAAATTCCGAAGATAAAAGAGATTCCGCACTACGTCTCGAAATTTTGAAACAGAAAATAACCCAAAAAACCAATTTATCAAACAGCTTTTTTGTGATTGACGAAAAAAATGTTTCGGATTTTTAACTTGTAAAATTATGTCTAAATTCAAGAAATTTCTTCGCCTTCGCGTTTTGTTTATGTTGTTCGTCATTTTTGCGGCGGCGATTGTTTACGCGAAAATTTCAACCAAAACGAAAAATTTCAAACAGGCCGATGATTTTCCGCGGGATGCTTTGATTTATGCGCAAGTTCAGGATTTACCTGCGTTTATCAAACTTTGGAATGAATCAAAACTGAAGTCAGATTATCTTGAAAGCGAAAATTTCGCCGAATTTGAAAGCAATCATCTGGCGCTGAAATTGGTCGAGCGTTGGAAAGAAACAAACGCCGCCGTCGGCTTTCAGTTTGACACTTCGGTTTTATCCGTTTTGAGCGAAAATAAAGCCGCGCTCGCTATTTACGACATCGGCAAACTTGAAATGGTTTTTATCGCGCCGATGAGCGAAGAAAAAATTTTGGCGACAAGTTTTTTTGTTAATTCGACGAATTTTGAAGAAATCACACTTGCCGACGGAACAATCGTTTACAGTCGCGAAGCCGAAGTTGATCGCAACCGGCAAAAACAAAAAATATTATTTTCCAATGTTCGCGGGCGATTTGTGCTGGCGACGAGCGAGAAATATTTCTTGCAGACTTTGGAAAATATCAAAGGAAAAACGCCGAATAATCGCCTTTCCAGCGAACCGGATTTTAAACAACTTGCCGAAAAAACAACTCCGAATCTGGCAACCGTCTGGCTTAATCAAAACAAATTAAATGATGATTGGTATTTTAAGCATTATTGGCTGATGTCCGATGTTTCGAGTCTGAAAAATCTGCGGGCGGGAATGTTTGATTTTGAAATTAACGGCGAAAAATTAGTCGAAAAGCGCGTTTTTCTCTCCGATAAAAATAAACAATCTACGAAAATAAGTCCCGAAATTGCCAATCGGTTGCTTGAATTAGTTCCATCAGAAACCGCATTTTACATAATTCAACCGTCGGAAAATAATAATCCTGTCAATTCCATAAATGAAATTTTTTTTGACCAGGAAGAAATTTCAACAATTGAAAATAGCAATAAATCCCGGAAAATCTATTATTTCAATGACTCGGAAAAATCTCACAGCTATTCGTCTTTAGACTCGAGTTTTGAAAAACAAATTGATGAAAACGAAGATGAAGAAACGGCGGTGAACGATTCGCCAGGAGAACAGGGGGCAAAATTAAATAGTGACTTTGCGAAAATTATCGGTCAAGCACAACCGACAATTTCGGTTAAATTGTTTTCGCCGCAGACTTTGCCGCCGCCATTGTTTTTCGATAATCGCAAAGCGTTGATTTTTACTCTGCAAAATCCTTCGGCTATCAATCGTGAAGCATTTGAGAAAACCTTAATTGAATTTGCCGGAAATAAACTTACTGCCGCATTATCAAATTCAAATTTCGAATGGGAAGATCTGCCGGATGTTGAATTTCAGGCGCGGCAGTTGAAGATGCCGTCGCTCGGTTGGAAGATTTATTACGCTTTCAGAAATAAAGAATTGGTTTTTTCCAATAGTGAGGATTTGCTGAAAAGTATTTTCTCGGAAAAGAAAACTCAAATCAACATTGATAATTCTTATTGCGAATTCTCTGTCATTCAACTTAACGAACGTGAAAAAGCCTTTGATAGCGTGATGAAAAACCTCCGAAACGAAGAACTAAAATCAGACAAAACTTCGCAACCGGATTTTTTTGCCGACAACATCGCAAGCTTGCTTGACGTCGTTTCAGACGTTGAACGAATCGAAATAAAACGCAATTCAAACGGCAAATTTCTGTTTGAAGAAATTGATTTTGTTTTGAAAAAAAACGAATAAAACGCAGAGTTTCATCAAGCAATTCCTGAAAATCCGCTTTTTTTATAAATTCGGCATCCAAAATGTTCTTCCGCTGGCAGTTACTTTTTTCAATCCGAGATTCGGAAGTTCGCTTTCCTGCACACCCAAATAAGTAAAATGCGGCAAATCCGACGGAATTGTCTGAAACCAGCCGTGATGCGCCAAAACCTCGCGGACTGCCGGGTTTTCGTTTTGGGCAACGTCGAGTGCCAGCATCGAAATATGCTGCGAACTTCCCGGCGGC
>JBDTZT010000362.1:0-5033 GCA_040005005.1 Actinomycetota bacterium | reverse complement strand
AAGCATACCGACATTTTCGAGGTCGTTCATCGTGTATTGACTAGTCAACTCACTCTTGGCAGAAACCGCTACCGGCACAAGTTCGTGCAGCGGTTTTGGAGAAATTACCACGCCTGCCGCGTGAACTGAACTATGTCGTGCACATCCTTCCAGCCTTCTTGCCAAATCCACAAGTTCTTTCACCTGTTTTTCGGTTTCCATCGCCTTTCGCAAATCTGCCACTTGTTCAAGAGCCTGAGTTATACTTATGTTTCGTCCGCGCACCGGAGGCGGAATCATTTTCGCTACTTTTTCAACTTCACCGTAAGGCATATTGAGAGCACGTCCGACATCTTTTATGGCCGCTTTTGAAGCCAATGTCCCAAAAGTGATAATTTGGCAGACCGAATCGCGTCCGTAAAAGTCTGTGACATGATTAATTACTTTGGACCGCCCGCGAACACAAAAATCAATATCAATATCCGGCATCGAAACTCTTTCCGGATTTAGAAATCTTTCAAAAAGCAAATCATACTGCAACGGGTCAATATCCGTAATTCCCAGACAATAGGCGACTAAAGAACCGGCCGCCGAGCCTCTGCCCGGACCGACCGGTATATCTTTTTGTTTAGCATAATTAATAAATTCCCAGACGATCAAAAAGTAACCCGGAAATCCCATATTACCGATTGTCAAAATTTCTTTTTGAATCCGGTCTTGATAGTCTTCTAAACGGTATTTTAATTTATTCTCTGAAGCGAGCCGTAACCAGACGGTATTTTTTCTGGCTTCAAAACCCTCTAAAACCACAATTTTAAAATACTCTTCAATCGTTTTACAATTAGAATCCGCCGGTATTGGAAAACTTGGCAAGATTAGTTCTTGACTTTTCGGAAGTTCGAAATGACACATCTCGGCGATCTTTAATGTGTTGTTTAAAGAATCCGGCAATTCTTCCCCAAAAATATTCCACATTTCCTCCGCAGAGCGAACATAAAATTTTGAGCTTCCGAAAATTGTCCGCGTTGTTTCATTGATTGTTTTCCCTTCGCCGATACACATCAGGATTTCGTGTGCCCGTGCATCTTCTTCGGATAAATAATGGGCATCGTTGCAAGCGACTAACGACAATTCATTTTTCTTTGCAAATTCAACTAGTTTTCGGTTAATTTTTTTTTCTTCTTCTAGTCCGTGATCCTGAATTTCGACATAAAAATTTTCTTTTCCCAAAATGCCTTCGAAAAGCCTTGCTTTTTCAAGAGTTTTTTCAGTACTGTCGTTTACTAAATAATGATGAATTGCTCCCATTCTGGCTGGTGTAATTCCAATTAATCCTTCGCTTTTTTCAGAAAGCAACTCAATATCGATGCGTGGTTTGTGATGATAGCCTTCGGTAAATGCTTTTGAGGCCATGTAGACTAGATTTTGATAACCTTGTAGGTTTTTTGCCAACAAAATGAGATGATAAAAAGGTCGCTCTCCCGCTTTTATTGAAGCACTGCGTTCAAAACGGCTTTCAAAGGTTAAAATCGCTTCATAACCGATAATCGGCTTGATTCCATTGGCTTTTAAGATATTGTAGAAAGTTATGGCCCCATACAAATTGCCGTAATCCGTGATTGCGCAGGAACTCATCTCAAGTTCTCTCAACCGGTTTGCCAAAGGTTTGATTTGGATTGCACTCAACAAAAGGCTATAATCCGTATGCAAATGCAAATGCACGAAATCTTTTGCTTTAAGCGATTTTTTGGGGGTTTCTATTTGCTCCATTTTTATTTTCTAGGAATTAAATCTCATTTTTGAGTGTTATGAAAAAAGTTTATCTGGAAACTTTCGGGTGTCAAATGAATGTTTCCGATTCCGAACGAGTTGCCACAACTCTTGAACGTGACGGATTTGAAATTACGTCGAGTGAAGACTCTGCGGACATTATTTTATTTAACACTTGTTCGGTTCGAGAAAAAGCTGAACACAAACTTTACACAAGAATCGGACAGGTTCGCAAGTCAAAGCAAAATAAATCTGCATTGGTCGGAGTTCTCGGTTGCGTCGCTCAACTCGAAGGTGAAACACTTTTTAAAACAAGTGAGGGAATAGATTTCATACTTGGGACCAAAGCCGTCGGTCGAATTACAAATGCAATAAAAAACTCTCTGACCGAACGCAAGCCATTTATTGATTTAGGTGAACGAGAGGATAACTATGACTGGTCAGTGTCTGAAAAACAGAAACATTCCGCGTTCGTTTCTTTCGTTCCGATAATCGAGGGCTGCAATAAATTTTGCACTTATTGTATTGTTCCTTTCTCAAGGGGCCGAGAAAAAAGTTTGCCCGCCGCCAAAATAATTCAAAATGTATTAGATTTGCGAAAACAAGGGGTTAAAGAGGTTCATTTAATTGGGCAAAATGTTAATAGTTACCGACCCCATACTGATTCCGGGCTTGAAAATTTTCCGGGCGCCACGGCTTTCTCGAGATTACTCCGCGCAGTTGCCTCAACCGGAATCGAGAGAGTAAAATTTGCAACTTCTTTTCCCAGAGATTTTCATCCCGATATTGTTGATGCCATTGACGAAAATGAAAATCTCTGCAATTGGGTTCACCTGCCTGTGCAGTCGGGAAGTAACCGGGTTTTGAAAGCGATGCGACGCGGACATACAATCGAAAATTATTTGAAAAGAATTGACAAAATCCGCTCGTCCAAACGCGAAATTTCTTTAACGACCGATATGATTGTCGGTTTTCCGGGCGAAACTGTTGCAGACTTTCAGGATACTGTCAGATTAGCCGATTACTGTAAGTTTGATACGGCCTTTCTGTTCAAATATTCTCCGAGACCCGGAACACCTGCTTTTACAATGCCGGATGATGTTTCTCCGCAGACTAAAACCGAGCGTTTTTTGGAGCTGGAGAAAATAATAAAACTCAGTCAATTCAATAGTTTACGCAACCAACTCAATAAAAAACTGAAAATCTTAGCCGAAGGGTTTTCGAGTCGTTCCGGAAATGAATTGAATGGTCATTCAACTTGCCATAAAAGCGTTAATTTTGAAGCTGATAAAAAGTTTTTAGGTCAAATCGTTGAAGTGGAAATTTCCGAATGCAAAACAAATACTTTATTTGGTAAAATGGTGTAAGATTTTTTTATCATTAATTTTAATAAATGCTAGTCGAAGTAAAAATTGGTGCGTTAATTATGGACCCAAACAGCAATTCACCGATTGTTGTGCTGAAAGGTGTCGATTCAGACACTATTTTACCAATTTGGGTTGGAGCTTTTGAGGCCAATGCGATAGCTCTGGAAATCGAAAAGATCGTCCCGCAAAGACCGATGACCCACGATCTTATTCGCAACTTGATTACCGAAATCGGATTTAAAGTAATCCGTGTCATAATTACCGATTTGCGTGAAAATACTTTTTACGCGCGTATCGAATTAACCGATGAGAGCGGTAAAATAGTTTCACTTGATGCCCGTCCGTCTGATGCGATTGCTTTGGCGTTACGGTCCGATTGTGCTATTTATGCCGAACAGAAAGTATTAGATGTATCGGCTTCCTCAACTAATTCCGAATCACCCATTGAAGGAGAACTGCCCCCGACAAAGGAAGACTGGCCGGACCTGATCGGCTAATTTCTACTTTTTAATTTCGTAACAAAATGATAATTGTCATTGCTAACCAAAAAGGCGGAGTAGGAAAAACAACTACCGCAATTAATCTTTCAGCCGCTTGTGCCTTACATGGAAAGAGAGTTTTGCTGGTTGATTTAGACCCGCAGGGAAATAGCTCGCTTTCATTTATTGACTCACAAAATATTACCGGCAGTGCCTTCGAACTTTTAACCGAACTTGAGCAGCCTTGGGGAAATTTTATTCATCAGACTAAAGTAGATAAACTTGACCTGGTTCCTTCAAGAATAAGTCTGGCGAAACTTGAAGCGAAACTGGTCGGCGATTTTGATGCGATCTTCAGGTTACGCGACCGGATTGAGCAAATTCGTTCAAATTATGATCTGATTTTTTTTGATACTCCGCCGACGCTCGGTATCGTCACAGTCAATGCGCTGGTTGCCGCAACTCACGTCCTGATTCCGATCCAATCCTCTTATTTTGCTCTCGAAGGCACGGACGATCTGTTGGAAACTATTGAAAAAGTGCGTTCCCGCCCAAATCCCGATTTGAATTTACTCGGCGTTCTGGTCACTCTTTTTGATAAACGCACCGCGCTTTCAAAAGATGTCGAAGCACATATTCGTAAAGTGTTCGGTGCCAAAGCATTCAAAACAATTATTACCAGAAGCGTGCGGCTCGAAGAATCGCCGGCTCACAAGGAAACTATTTTTTCTTATGCACCGAATTCTTCCGGCGCCAGTGAATACGCGAAACTATGTCAGGAGGTTTTAAAACGTGGCTAAAAGAGGTCTTCCAACCGAAATAAAAATGCGGCATGACTCACATTACGTTGAGGAACTTGGTAAAACCAACCGCACTGTCGGGAGAATTATTCCGATCAATCAAATTGAACCGAACCCTGAACAACCACGTGTTGAAATCGGCGATTTGAGTGAATTGACAAGTTCTATTCAACAAAAAGGTATCTTAGAGCCGCTTCTGGTCAAGCCTATCCGTGAAACCGGTAACTGGATGATTATCGCCGGCGAGCGGCGCTGGCGGGCGGCAAATTTGGCAGGATTACGAGAAGTTCCGTGTATTGAATTAGATATTGACGAAAAATCAATTGCGGAAATCGCTCTCATCGAAAATCTTCAAAGAAAAGATTTAACTATCTGGGAGGAAGCCGACGGTTTAGCCGCACTAACCAAAAATTTTGGCTATACGCATGAAGATATTGCCAAAAAAATTTCTAAAAGCCGTTCGACTGTTACCGAATTAATGACCGTTGCCGGAATTCCTGATGAAATCCGCGACAAATGCCGTCAAGGAAATATCAATGCTAAATCAATTCTTTTAGAGATTGCCCGGCAATTTGATGATCAATCAATGTTGCAATTTGTGAACCGGATTGTTGATAAAAGTTTAAAACGCACTGAAA
>JBDTZT010000361.1:0-5035 GCA_040005005.1 Actinomycetota bacterium | reverse complement strand
ATTTATATTTTTTATTGTCGGACCTGATCCAAAACCAAATCAGACAGTTCCTTCGGAGAGTAAGATACTTTGTTTAATCTTGGTATTGATTTATGCTCTCTCAGGCTGGCTATTAGGTTCATTTGTCAACGGAAAGTTGATAACTTTGTGGCAAATTTTCAGTTTCAAAAGAGAAGAACCTCCCTCAATTTTTGAAAAAAAATGATTTGCTAAAAACAATAAAAAAAATTGTTTATTTTCGAACGAGTAAATTCTTAAAAGGAAATTTTAATTGTGCCAGATAACCTTTCGGCATCGGTTCGCTGATGCCGTAGGTTTGCGGCATTTTGTTTTTCGGCAGATAATGCGTTCCGAAAAGCCAGTCGAGAAGTGGAAACTGTCCCGCAAAATTTTTGTTTTTTGCTTCCCGGTCGTTGCTGTGATGCCAGTGATGATACAGCGGCGTGGTGATGATCCGGCGCAGAAAGCCAAACTCGAAACGCACGTTTGAGTGATTAAAAATCGCGTGAACCACGGAAAGCATCAAATATGCGCCGAAAACTTCCTTGGTAAAACCGAGCGCGTAAAGCGGCACGAAAATCAACGCTTGAGAAAATATCTGGTCGAGCGGATGAAGCCGCGCCGAGGCCAGCCAATCAAGCTCCGTCGAACTGTGATGGACGGCGTGCATTTTCCATAAAAAAGGAACAGTGTGAAGCAGACGATGCGCCCAGTAACCGCACAAATTGGCAATTAAAACGGCTTCGATAAATTGCATCCAAAGGGTTTGCGAAGCAATTACGGTTTGAAGATTGGTGTTTATCAACCAGCGAAAAATTATTGCCAAAATAATTATTGCGATAAAACCAAAGACATCAATAAAAAAGCGGTTCAGCAGAAAATGAATGACATCAGTGCGCCATCCGGCGCGGAAAACTCTCTGTTCTTGGCGAAGCGAAAAAATGCGCTCAAGCGGCGTAAAAATCACGAAAAAGATAAAAAGCGCAACGAACTGCCCGAAAATTTCCTTCATTTTTAAATACCTCGTAAAAACTTTTCCGTAAGCTTTGACGTTTTTCGGGTGAGAAAGTTCGGATTGATTTAAAACCGTCAGCCTTGAAGTGTGAAAGTTAATGTTAGATACTTTATTTTTAGCTTTGGTAAATTTTTCACAACCGAAGTCGAGGGGGAAAGAAATGTCAGCAGTTTTAGAAGCAGTGAGACCGATTGAAGATTATCTCATTATGCCGGACGCGGAAATCGCCGAACGCATCGAGTTTGCGCGCAAAGAATTAGGTTCGCGGATCGTTATTTTAGGACATCATTACCAGCGCGACGATGTGATTGTTCACGCCGATTTGACGGGTGATTCTTATCAACTTTCGGTAATGGCGGCGCAGCGAAAAGATGCCGAATTTATTGTTTTCTGCGGCGTTCATTTTATGGCGGAATCGGCGAATATTTTAGGTCAGCCGCATCAGAAAGTAATTTTGCCGGATTTGGGCGCGGGTTGTTCGATGGCGGATATGGCGAATATCGAACAGGTCGAAGACGCCTGGGAACAACTGCGCGAAATCGGCGTTTTGAAACAGAAGGTCGCGCCGATTACCTATATGAATTCGACTGCCGCGATTAAAGCGTTTTGCGGGCGCAATGGCGGCGTTGTCTGCACTTCGTCAAATGCCGTTCCGCTTTTCGATATTTATCTTAAAGAGTTCGACAAGATGTTTTTCTTTCCCGACCAGCATCTCGGACGAAATACAGGCGCGAAATTCGGCATTCCGCTCGATAAAATGGTTTTGTGGAATCCGCACGAAGAACTCGGCGGAAATACGGAAGAAGAACTTCACGCGGCAAAACTAATCTTGTGGCGCGGACATTGTTCGGTTCACGGACGTTTTAAGCCTTGGCACGTTGACCTGATTCGCAAACAAATTCCCGATGTTCAAGTGATAGTTCATCCCGAATGTCCGCGTGAGGTCGTCGAACTTTCGGATTTGGACGGTTCGACATCTTTTATCATCAAAACGGTTGAAAATGCGCCGAGCGGTTCAAAATGGGCAATCGGCACGGAAGTTAATCTCGTCAATCGGCTGGCAAAACGCTTTCCCGACAAAGAGATCAAGCTGCTCGCACCCGACCTTTGTATGTGCGCGACGATGTATCGGATCGCGCCGCAAAATCTGGCGTGGACGATGGGAAATCTGCTCGAAGGCAGTGTCGTCAACGAAATTGTGGTGGACGACGAAACAAAGCATTTCGCGCTCATTGCACTCGAAAGAATGATTTCAATGACGGAGAAAACTCAGAAATAATGGTGAATGGTGAATGATGAGTAAATGGTCTTTCAGATTGACCATTCACCATTCACCATTAAAATAGATGGCAGAAATCGAAGACAAACTTCCCGAAAATGCACGCGGAAAATTTTACGTTGATCACAATTGTATAGATTGCGACGTCTGCCGCGACACTTCGCCAAAAAACTTTACACGTGATGACGAAAACAGTTATTCCTACGTTTACAAACAACCCGAAACCGACGAAGAAATTGAACTTTGCGAAGAAGCTTTAGGAGCGTGTCCGGTCGAAGCAATTGGCGACGACGGTTAAAGAAGGCAAAAAAGTAAAAGTAAAAAGGCAAAAAGGAGATGATATAGATTATAGTCATCTCCTTTTAATTTCAAATCCATGATCCGAAATCAAATTATGGTTGATTCATCGGTGGCGGAACAAAACTTTCAGGCAAAAATCCGAGCGCGGTCGGGAAGTTTGCGGCGGTCGGTTTGGTATTTGTTCGCGCCCAACTGTTAATTGCATTGACAGAAATTACGAGTTGTTCGCCCGTAAAATTGCAATGACCGTTACCATTTGTGTAAGTCTGATATAAGAATCGGCCGCGGTGGGCATTTTCGATGGTTTGCAAGTATTCACGTTCCTGAGAAACGGCGACGAGCGGATCGTAGAGCGTATGCAGTGTCAAAATCGGATTATTGATCCTGCCCGTGTAATCGGCGTTCTGTCGTAAATAAAAACGCGAATGAAACGGCGCGGAAATGTTGCGTTCGGCATTGAGCGAAACAAGCCAATTTTCGATCACCGGCGCGGGAACTCCGAGCGCGACGAGATACGCTTTTTCCGCAGCGGTCAGATTGTAATCACGGTTCAGATTCTGCACGACCGGCCCACCGGCGCGGCGTTCGAGTTCGGCGCGGGCTTCGGTCGTAAAAAACATATCGGTAAAAACCCAACCCGGATAAAATGCGGGCGGCGCGGGCGGATTAATGCCGCGTCCCGGCGTGCCGGTGACGAGCCGGATAAATTCAAATTTTGGAAAGTTTGCGGGATTGCTGACTTCCGCAATCAATTTCGGCTGAACTTCGGTTTCAAAATCCAAATCATCACGCACATTTCCGGGCGTTCCCCAAGTCGTCGGCATTCCGAAAAGTTTGTCGTAGGCGAGTGCCAGATCGCCCGCCGCATCCCAAGATTGCGATGAACCGGCACCGACCGCACAACCTGCTAAAGCGCCGTCATAGAGAAATCCGTAGCGTTCCATACTTTCAAAAGTAATCACGCTGCCCATCGAAAATCCCCAGAGAATCGTTTTCTGCGGACGCCCGATGTGAAGGCGAAAATAGATTGCCAGATTTCGCAAATCGTCAATGCCTTCCTGAACTGCCCAACCGTTATTTCGATAAGCCGAACCGGCCAGCGCGTAGCCTTGCGCCAGCAAAACAGGTTCGAGTGCCGCGCTCGGCGCAACATCGGCGGCGCGATTATCAACTTCGCCTGGATGATCGGCGCGGTCGCGGTAGCCGTGCGCATAAATCAGAAGCGTTCCGTTCCAGTTCGCCGGAACACGAATGCGATACGGGGCGCCGAAAATCTCGCCCGATGTATCAACCGGCGCAGTTGCATTCGCAAACGGAATTAAGAACACGAAAAGCAAAGACGCAGCTAAAAACAGTCTTTTTAACATAATCAAAATCCTCCAAAATTTTAAATTACAGACAAATTCATTCGGAAAATATCGAAAAGCAGATTCAATATTTGTCTTTAGGCGCAAAAACGAAAACTTTCTGAAAAGATAAATCTCCGCCATCGGAAATTTCGATATTTTAGAAATGGAAAGTTTATGTAGTTTACTTAAATTTAAGGAGTTAAGTCAAAGTAGTTTTGGTGTGAGGGAATTGAAATCCTAAAAAGACAGGAAATAAGATTTCAGTCAAAACTTTTGATTTCTATTTCAGCAGAGTTTGTTTCTTGTATTAAAATAAACCGTGAACCGATTTTTCTTAACTCGTATGGTATTTTTTCAGTTGGAATATCCCATGCAATACCGCCCTCAGCAAGTCCAACACCGATTGTTCTTTCAAGGATCACCTTGGTAAAACCTTCGTTTGGATGGAAAAGCACTTTGACAGATTCATCAAATCGCATATTTGTCTTATCAAAATCTTTATCCAACCGTTTTAAATCTTCTCCGCTTCAACCCAAACGGCTTTTCCGTCTTTCAAAACGGCAATCGGAAACGCCGAGTTTATCGCGTAACAAAAAGGCGCGATAGTTGATTTTCCCGCGCCGTTGGCTCCGGCGCGGGAAAATCACTTGCGGCATTTGGTTTCAAACCAAAATCTTGATCCAGCCGTCTTCGATGACGACTTCGTAGGATTCGAGCGAGCAACTTTTTTTTGTAAAACATTCGCCCGAAGCGACATCAAAACGCCAACCGTGAAGGTCGCATTCGACAATCCCGCCGTAAAGCCGCGAATCGGCGAGCGGATAACCTTTGTGCGGGCAGAAATTTTCGATGGCGTGAAACGTGCCGCCAACGTTAAAAAGCGCGACTTCCGTGCCGTCTTTGAGTTTGACGGTCGCGCCGCGCCCGGCGGGAACATTTTCCACTTTTCCGACGGTTACTTTTTTTCCTTCGCGCAACGGTTTGCGTTTGTTTTCCCGATATTTTGACATTAGTAAATTTACTGAAATTCAAGATTCAAAGTTAGAGATTAACAAATCCAAAATCCAAAATCCAAAATCTAAAATCCAAATG
>JBDTZT010000360.1:0-5048 GCA_040005005.1 Actinomycetota bacterium | reverse complement strand
GTGATGGGCGCAGACACGGGCGCCTATTATGTTGGGAAAAATTTGGGCAAACACAAACTCGTTCCGAAAATTTCACCCGGAAAAACTTGGGAAGGCGTTTTCGGCGGACTTGTTTTGAGTTCGGCATTTGCAGCAATTTCAACGGCGACATTTTTTCCCGAATTGCCTTATAAATTCTCGATTCCGCTGGCAATTGTGATGAGCATCGTCGGACTTTTCGGCGATTTGGCGGAAAGCGCGATGAAGCGCGGCGCGGGCGCGAAAGACGCGGCAAGCATCTTGCCCGGACACGGCGGATTGCTTGATCGATTAGACAGTTTGCTCTTTAATGCGCCGATTTTGTATTACTTCGCGAGATTTTATTTTTAGCTGTTGTTTAAGAAATAGGAAGCGGCCGAACGCAGATTTAGCTGATTTATTTTTTTGATTTATCCGCGAAAATCCGCCTAATCCGCGTTCGGCCGCTTCCTATCTTCTTATCTTCATTCCAAACCGCTTCTCAAAATTGCTATCTTCCCAATTGCACGACATTCGACGGAGTTGAAAACACGCCGCCACGCAAGGTTCGCACGCGATATGAATAACTGCCGAATTTCATTGCGGCGCGATAGCTTGTTCGGTTTGCGCCGGTTCTGATAATCTCGACAAAATTTCCGCTTGTGCCGACGGCGCGTTCGATGACAAAACCGTCTTCGTCCGGTGAGTTGTCCTGCCACGAGAGGCTGATGCTGTTTGAAGTTTTTGTGCCGACGAGATTGGTCGGACTCGCGATCTGTGCCGCTCCGACGACAAAAAGCGTGATGCTTTGCGGCGGCAGCGTCGTGTTTAGCACGTTATTTGAAACGCTCACGTTGGCAAGCTGATTTATCTGGTTCGCCGCCGTCAATTGCCAAACTTGTGACGCACCGTTACTCGCAAAATTCGCCAAGTTAATGGTGGTCGTCGCGGAAGTTTCAATTTTGTTAATGACCATCACGGTCAACGCACCGTCGCTCGTGCGAACGGATGCAAAAGCTGAAACTTCGTCAGGGTTCGGAACTGTCGCCGCCACGCTCGTCTCGCCGAAACCGCGATTTTGCCCGTCGTAATTGCGATACATTTTCATCGCTTTATAGGTCGGAGTCGCCGTGTCGGGCGTCGTCCAACGCGTCGCCAGGTCAACGGATTCACGTCCGAAAATTCCGAAAATATCGGCTTGCGCGGTCGCGCCGTTGATGTGATTTTCCGCGCCCCAATTGTATTCCGTGACACCGATTTTTGTGTTCGGATAATACTGCGCGACCCAGCCTTTCATACGCGGAATCAGCTTGACCTTATCGTTGATCCAGCTTTCATCGGTGTAATTTGCGTCCCAGAGCGAACGGGTCGAGCGGTTTCGTTTTTGCTGAATCGCGGTCGAAACATCGTTGCCGCCTTCGCCGCCCTGCGGGTAGCAGTGAAGCGTGAAGACATCTAAAATCCGGCGTCCGTTTTGTGTTTCGTAAGCTTTAAATTGCTGCAAAAGCCACGGCATATAATCCATATTGCCGTGAGCAATCCGGTCCGGATAAGTATAATTATGCGTCGGCGCATACCATTGATCGTAGCCTGAATAAAGATAGCCGCCCCAACCCCACTCTTCGGGACCGATGATTTGCGCGCCTGAGTCCTGATTTTTAATCATCACGCTGTAATCGCGCATTTTTGCAAAAATGTCGTCCATTGTCGCGCCGGTCGGGGCCACGTCGCGATGCGTCGAAAACCAGATCGAATGCTCGTTGTCGAGAATATAATAGCGCAAACCGTTATTGCCCGAGTTTCCCCAACGATTGATAAGATGCTGAACCCAGCCTTGCTGAAACGCGACCGAGTTCGGCACGTTCGCGTCGTTCGGGTCATTACCCGTCACGTTTTGACCGTTCGTGCGAATGCCGTTGCCCGCGTCAGGAAAATACATCGCGTCGTTTCCGGTTTGTGCGCCGTATTTGGCGATTGAAAAACTCGCCAGTTTCGTCCGGTTCGGACCGACCTTCGCAATCCAATCAATGATCGGAACGGTCAGCGCTGCTTGCGCATTGCCGTTTTTGCTGTTTTGAATAAACGTATCGCCGATTTCGCCCGGCGTATTTGCAAATGGAATGCTTTCAAAGTAAAAATCGTTGGCGCGGTTGTCGGCGTTTAACTGCCAGTTGTAACGCGTCGTATTATTTCCGCCTTCCCGATTGAGCGGCGCGTTCAGATCAAGAAGCTGCGCGGTTGTCGCATAAGCCGTGCCGTAAATCAAAGGATTTATGGCGCGACGATTTAAGTTTGCATCAACCTGAATTGTCACCGAACTTGACGGCGGCGGCGGCGGCGTTCCGCCGATCAAAGTAACTTCGTCAACGTAAAAAACAGGCTGCGTCGTTCCGGTTCGGTCCTGAATCCAAAATCCGTCCATCGTTGAACTCGAATTTATCCCGAGCGAGGCGAGCGGAATCGTGATTTGCTGCCACCCGCTTTGCAAAGCATTTAAATTAACCGCCGTCAGCGGATTGCCGCCCGAAGTCGCGCTGACCTGCAAAAGCTGCCCGCCGCCAGCGCCGCCGTGAATCCAAAACGAAATACTTGTGTAATTAGCGGCCGAAAAGACGAGGTGATGAAAATAAATCGCCTGCCACGCAGCGGTTGAAGTCACGCTGGCCGAAGCCGCGCCGCTTTGCACCGGACTTGTATTCCCCAGATTGACCTGCGCCCAGCTCCAATTTTCCCAACCATTTTGCAGAGAATCCGTGTAAACCGGTTGATTCTGCGCTTTCACAATGGAAAAAGCGCAGCAAATAAACAAACAGAACAAAATCAAGTTAAATATTAAACGGCGTGTCGAAAAAAAATGTGGCATATTTTTTTGATCCAAAAATTTGGTTTCGGGAAAATTTACAGGGGTTTTCAAATCTATTCTAATTATCGCGTTTTATGGCATAAGAAATCAAGGACAATGTTAATGAGCGTTAAAACTTTCCTGACAGAGAAAAATTTAAACTAAACTTGTCTGGTCAATCAGCTTTGCAAAGATGCCGAGTTTCGGAATTTGCATTTTAACACTGCAATCTTGTATGATTTTTCACGGTTTTATATTTTAGTTTTATGAACGCGGTTCGATTTAATAACGACGATAATTGACTGGCGCGAGCGCAAAATTTTTAGCGTTCCGCCTTTCGTTTGTCGCCAAATCGAAAGGCGTTTTTTATTTTTGAAGAAGATTTAGCCCACGAAATACACGAAACAAACGAAAAGATTTTTTTGATTTCTTTTTTGTGTTTATAGTATATTTCGCGGGCAGAAAAAAATATGTTAGACGTTTTGGGAAATTTGGAAAGAACTCATACGTGCGGTGAACTACGCGAATCTAATATTAGTGAACGCGTTTGCTTGATGGGCTGGGTCGCGAAAAAGCGCGATTTCGGCGTTTTTACGTTTATTGATCTGCGCGACCGCGACGGCATCACGCAGATTGTCCTCAGCGAAGAAACGGCGAAAGAGGCGCACGCTAAAGCAAAATTGCTGCGCGGCGAGTATGTGGTCGCCGTCGTTGGCGAGGTTTTTTCACGCGCTGAAGGAACGCATAACGCGAAACTCGCAACGGGCGATATTGAAATTCACGTGCAGGAAATTTTGATTTTGAACGACGCGAAAACTTTGCCGTTTCAACTTGAAGTTGCCGGCTCGGAAAATCTTGCGTCGGAAGACACGCGGCTGAAATATCGGTATCTTGATCTGCGCCGTCCGCAGCTTTCAAACAATATTCGGATGCGGGGGAAAGCCGTCAAAGAAATCCGCCGGTTTATGGACAATCTTGATTTTACGGAGATTGAAACGCCGATTTTGCTGAAATCAACGCCCGAAGGAGCCCGCGATTTCGTTGTTCCTTCACGCATTCACGCAGGGAAATTTTTCGCGCTGCCGCAATCGCCGCAGATTTTGAAACAGATTTGTATGATTTCGGGTTTGGACAAATATTATCAAATTGCCCGTTGTTTCCGTGATGAAGACCTGCGCGCCGACCGTCAGCCGGAATTTTCGCAGCTCGATGTTGAAATGTCATTTGCCAATCAGGAAATGATTTACCGCATCATCGAAGGAATGTTCCAAAGCGTTTTGCGACTGATTGATGTCGAATTGCCGGCGCAGTTTCCGAGAATGACTTACGCGGAAGCAATGCGCCGCTATGGATCGGACAAACCGGATTTGCGTTTTGAAATGGAACTCGTTGATCTGAGCGAAAATTTCAAAGGAACCGATTTTGCACCGTTTGCCGCTGTTTTGGAAAAGAAAGGAGAAATTAAAGCAATCGTCGCGCGCGGTAAAGCTGATTATTCGCGCAAAGTTACCGACGATCTTCAGGAATTTGTCAAACGCTACGGCGCAAGCGGTTTGGCCTGGATCAAGCTCGGCGACGAACTGAATTCTTCGCTTTTGAAAGTCCTGGGCGAAGCGAAAATTGCCGAACTTGCCTTAGCCGCAAAAGCCGCAAAAGGCGATGCCGTGCTCATTGTCGCAGGTCGTAAATCGGTCGTTGCGGCGGCACTTGGCGCACTCAGAGTCGAAGTTGCCAAACGCGAAAATCTGATTGACCGTGCGGCTTACAAACCGCTTCTCGTGACGGAATTTCCAATGTTTGAACACAACGACGAAACCGGAAATTATGATGCAGCTCATCATCCGTTTACTTCGCCGATGGACGAAGATATGGAGATGTTTCGCGCGGGCGTCGAAGACGAATCGCAGCACGATCTTTTGGGTCAGGTGCGCGCCAAGGCTTATGACGCGGTCATTAACGGCTACGAATGCGCGGGCGGTTCGATTCGGATTCATCAAAAAGAAATTCAGGCGTTAAACTTCAAAGCATTGGGTTTATCGCCCGAAACGGCGCGGGTGCGGTTCGGATTTTTCCTCGACGCGCTCGAATACGGCACGCCCCCGCACGGCGGTTTCGCCGCCGGAATCGAGCGCATCGTGATGCTTTTGTGCGAAACGGAAAACATTCGCGATGTCGTCGCGTTCCCGAAAACCGCGTCGGCGCAGGATTT
>JBDTZT010000359.1:0-5106 GCA_040005005.1 Actinomycetota bacterium | reverse complement strand
TAAACAAAATTATCTGCCCGTCCGACTTTTCGATTTCCTTCAAAACCGCTTTCAACCGGTCTTCAAATTCGCCGCGATATTTCGCGCCCGCGAGCATCGAACCTAAATCAAGCCCGACAAGTTTTTTGTTTTTGAGAGTTTCCGGCACGTCGCCCGAAACGATTCGCTGCGCCAAACCTTCGACAATCGCCGTTTTACCAACGCCCGGTTCGCCAATCAAAACCGGATTATTTTTCGTGCGGCGCGAAAGAACCTGAATCGTCCGCCGAATTTCATCGTCGCGCCCGATCACCGGATCGAGTTTTCCTTTGCGGGCGCGTTCGGTCAAATCCATCGCGTATTTATCCAACGCCTGAAAATTTTCTTCGGCATTCTGGTCGGTAATCCGTGAACCGCCACGCATTTCGACGATAACTTTTTCGGCAATTTCTTTCGTGACACCATTTGAACGTAGAATTCGTCCGGCATCGCCCGCTTTTTCAGCGGCGACTGCGAGCAGCAGATGCTCGGTTGACATATATTCGTCCTGTATCTTTTCGGCTTCTTTCTGCGCTTCCTGAAAAATTGTGTTGATGCGCGGCGAAAAATACTGCTGACCGCCCGAAACCTGCGGAAACCGCGCAATCGCTGCCTGCACATCGGTCAAAATCGTATTTGCGCTGGCGCCGATCTTGCCTAAGATCGGGCGCAGCGTTCCTTCTTTCTGCTCAAGCATCGAAGCGAGAAGATGTTCCGGTTCGACCTGCTGATTCTGATTCTTTTCGGCAACGCCGATCGCTTCCTGCACGGCTTCTTGTCCGCGAATTGTAAATCTGTCAAATCTCATAGCTTTATAATTTCACTTTTAAGTCTTTAGCGATAATAAAATATGAGTGTCTTATTGTCAACTATCTGGGCAAATTTTATTTTGTTTACGAAAATTTAACTTTTGCGCTTTTTTCGGGTGACACTTTACGCTTTTGTCGGTTATATTTAGCTTGCACAAATTCGCAAAATTAAAGGTGAACAATGAATACAGTTGAAGCAATTTATGAAAACGGTGTGTTTCGTCCTGTTCAGAAAGTTGATTTTGAAGAAGGCGAAAAGGTTGAAATTATTATCAAAATTGCGGTCGAAAAAGATTCTGCCGAAACAATTCCCGATTTAGCCATTGATACAGGTATTTCCGATTTAGCGACAAACATTGACCATTATCTTTACGGTTTACCAAAACAGAGTGAAAAATGAAAAAAGTGTTTGCCGGCACTTCGGGCTGGCTGGCGATTGTTATCAAGTCAGACTCTCTTCACGAAAAATCGGTTCAAATTTATACGGAATTGCTTGCTTCAGACTGTAACTTTGTAACCACGAAGGCATTTTGTTAGAAGTCGGAAACGGTTTATCTAAAGCAAAAACGCGAAATGTCGCTCTGAAATTAAAAGAAAGCATTGAGAAATCTTCTCGTATCAAATTAGTTGTGCTTTCGCCCGAACTTTTGGAGGCAGATTGAAAACTCTACGCCGAAAGAAGCGACAAAGATTGGGGAATTATGGATTGTATAAGTTTTGTTCTGATGAATGATTTGGGAATTACCGAAGCCCTGACCGCCGACAGACATTTTAAACAGGCGGGATTTATAAAACTTCTGTAAAAAATAAGATGAAAATTCTTCGTGAAATATTTTCGCCGCTGATTGCGATCATTGCGGCATTTATCGTCGGCGGCATTATCGTTCTGCTGATTGGCGACAATCCTTTTCAGACATTCGCTTTACTAGTTGGCAATTCGTTCGGTTCGCTGAACGATATCGGCTACACGCTTTTTATTGCGACGCCTTTGATATTTACGGGTTTGGCGGTGGCCGTTGCTTTTCGTTGCGGCCTTCTTAATATTGGCGCCGAAGGTCAATTATATGTGGCCGCTTTTGCGACTGCCTGGGTTGGCATTAAATTCGGCGGCACGGTTGTTAATGTTTTCGGTAAAGATGTTGACTATTCGTGGGTTTCGTTGCCGGCGGTGGTGCTCGTTCCGCTATGTATTTTGACGGCGATTACGGTGGGCGCAATCTGGGGCGCGATTCCAGGATTTTTGAAGGCGAAATTCGGCTCGCACGAGGTGATCAATACGATCATGCTGAACTTTATCGCCATCGCCCTGGTCAGCTATTTTACGCAGTATCATTATAAACAGGCGGGCGATCCGATTTTGCAAACGGTTCCCATCGGCGAAGCCGCGCATATTCCGCGGATCAGCCAATTTATTCCGGGAATGCCTGATTTCGTGCCGCTCAGCGTCGCCTTTTTAATTGCAATCTTGATGTGCGTTCTCGTTTACATTTTTTTATGGAAAACAAAATGGGGCTATGAACTCCGCGCCGTTGGTCAAAATCCGAGCGCGGCTGAATACGGCGGAATCTCGTCGCAAAAACAAATTATTATTGCCATGGCAATTTCGGGCGGACTGGCCGGAATGGTCGCCATCGGGGAAGTTTTGGGTTATCGCTACCGGTATTACGACGGTTTTTCCGACGGTTGGGGCTTTTTGGGAATTGCCGTGGCGCTTTTAGGCAGAAATCATCCGCTCGGGATTTTTATGGCGGCAATGTTTTTTGCCGTTCTTAAACGCGGAGGCATCTTTGTTGATGGTTTTACCGAGCATGTTTCCAAGGATTTAGTCGAAGTTTTACAGGCAATTGTGATTTTATTCGTAGCTTCATTGCAGCGATTTTCTAAGAAATAAAATGAGTGAACTATTTTCAGCAACAATTCTGACGATCTTAATTTTTGCGACGATCCGAAATGCAACGCCCTTGATTTTTGCGGCACTCGGCGGAATGTTTTCCGAGCGTTCGGGCGTTATCAACATTGCGCTCGAAGGTTTAATGCTGGCCGGCGCGTTCACGGCGGCGGTGGCGACTTATGAACTCAGCAAACCGAGTGTCGGATTGCCGCCGCTTGTGGTTCCGTTTCTGGGATTAGCGGCGGGAATGGTCGCGGGCGCTGCTCTCGCCGCAGTTTTTGCGGTGGCGGTTATCAAATTTGAAGCCGACCAGGTTGTTTCCGGAACGGCTATCTGGCTGATGATGCTCGGATTACCGTCGGTCATCAGCAGTGCGCTTTACGATTCAGCCGGTTCGACCCAGCAAATTGATAAAGCGTTTCAATTGCCCAATTTTTTCAACCGGATCTCGATTGCCTCAATTCTCGCATTTTTACTTGTTCCGCTTTGCTGGTACGTGCTGTACAAAACGCCGTTCGGGCTGCGTTTAAGAGCGACGGGCGAAAATCCTGCGGCGGCTGATGCGGCGGGCGTCAACGTTATTCGTCTGCGGTATATTGCGGTGATAATTTCTGGAATTTTAGCGGCGGCGGGCGGCGCATATCTTTCAATTGGACAATCTTCGCTATTCACCCGCGGAATGAGCGCGGGACGCGGATTCATTGCGCTGGCGGCTTTGATTCTGGCGAAATGGAAACCAATTCCGGTCTTGTTTGCGTGTCTGTTTTTCGGTTTTACGGAAGCGTTTTCAGATCAAATCCAAGGCATTGTCAAACTTCCTTCGGGCGAGGATATTCCGATCCAGTTTATCCAGATAATTCCGTATGTTTTGACGATTATCGTGCTCGCCGGATTTATTGGTTTGTCGCGTGCGCCAAAGGCTTTGGGAATTCCGTACAGCAAAGAAAAATAATGGAAGCCGGGTTTTAGCGGCTTGCTTCCAGTTTTAAATTTAATAATTGATTAAGCGAAATGCCTTGCTGCATTGCCTCAATCGTAAGTTGGCGGTGCATATATTCGGGCATTCGCAAAACCAATTTTCCGCTGAAAGAACGCCTGCCAAAAGGTTCGGGAAGTGATTCGCCGGATTCTTTCAAATCATTCACCACAAATTCAACTACACTTTTAATTTTGCGCATTAGTTCTTCCTGCGTGTCGCCGTGGGCGGCGAGCGACGGGAATTCGGCAACGCGGGCGACAAACGTTTTGTCCGCTTCAAACCACCCGACGCTGTAAAGATAATGCTCTGCTTTCGGCAAAGTTTCCCGCTTGTTTTGACTTGTTTTTTAGTCATTTCGTTGATTTTTCCTATATTCTGAATTTATCCAAGAAAAATAATTTGTAACAAGGATTTTGGTGAATTTCTGATACCATATCAAGTATCAGTTTGCAAATAAATAGATTTTAATTTCCTTAATGTCTATCTTTTATGGTAAAAAATAATTCCTTTAATTAAGTTACTGACTTGAATATGAGTTACGAAAAAGCACTTGAAGCGGCGGAGTTTATCCGCTCGAAATATGACAAAGAGATAAAAATCGCGCTCGTTTTGGGCAGCGGTTTGGGAGCGTTTGCCGAGTCGCTGGAAAATGCGGTTCGAATTCCTTACGAGGAAATTCCGCATTTTGTGCGTTCGACCGTTGAAGGTCACGCCGGACAACTGGTGCTCGGCGAAGTCGGCGGCGCGGCGGTTGCGGTTCAACAGGGACGTTTTCATTTCTACGAAGGCTACGAGATGGCGCAGGTTATTTTTCCGATGCGCGTTTTTGGGCTACTCGGAATTAAAAACGTGATTCTGACCAACGCGGCGGGCAGTGTACGAACGGGTTTTAAGCCGGGAAATCTGATGCTGATCCGCGACCACATTAATCTGATGGGCGTCAATCCGCTGCGCGGCGAAAATGACGAGCGCTTCGGTCCGCGCTTTCCCGATATGACCGCAGTTTACGACAAAACTTTGCAGGAACTTGCTTACGACGAGTCCAAAGCGATGGCGCGGGAACGATTTGAAAGCGGTGTGGAAAAAGAATTGACTTCGTTTATGTGGCGCGGCGTTTATTGCGCTCTTTCGGGTCCGACCTACGAAACGCCGGCCGAAATTCGGATGTACCGACTTTTAGGCGCGGGCGCGGTCGGAATGTCAACCGTGCCGGAAGCGATTGCGGCGCATCATCAGGGAATCAAGGTTTTGGGAATTTCGTGTATCACCAATCTCGCCGCCGGGATGAGCGACGAACCGATAAATCACGCCGAAGTGATGGAAACCGGCGCGCGCGTGGCGGGAATTTTTAAGGAACTTTTGATAAGAATTATTCAAAAAATTGTCTAGAGTCGTGAGTCAAGAGTCGT
>JBDTZT010000358.1:0-5115 GCA_040005005.1 Actinomycetota bacterium | reverse complement strand
AGGCTGTAGCACTTGAAATCTCGGCGGCGTGCAAGGCTCGGGAAACGCCAAAACCGAACCGCGCAAAGTTTCGGGATTTAAGGAAATAAAAGCCGGAGGCGCGGTAAATCTTGAAATTACCGTTCAAAAAGATTTCGGTTTGACGATCGAAGCCGATGATAATTTGATTGAACTTATAAAAACGGAAGTCAGCGGCAGCACACTGACAATCTCGACAAAAGACAAAGTTTCGCCAAAAACCAAAATTAACATTAAAATTTCATTGCCCGAGCTTAATAATTTAGACCTTTCAGGGGCATCAACCGCTAATGTTTCAGCCGTTAAAACCGATTCACTCAAATTAAATGCGAGCGGCGCGTCGAAAATAAAAATTGACGGCGAAGTTAAATCCGTCGAGGCAATTGCCAGCGGCGCAAGCGGAATTGACGCGGAAAATCTGAAAACCGAAAACGCCAAAGTTAATTCTTCAGGCGCAAGCAATATTACGGTTTCACCGACCGGCGATTTAGATGCCGAGGCCTCGGGCGCAAGTTCAGTTGTTTACACGGTTGAGCCAAAAACAATCAAGCAAAATGCGTCAGGCGTGAGCACGATTAAGAAAAAATAATTCAAGGGCGGCGAAGAGAGTTTGCTTTGCTGCTGAACATCTTTATTTGCAAAGTCGCTAATTATTCTTTATTAATGCGCGGCTCTTTATCTATTTCTGAAAAAATGAAAAAAATTATTTTGACGATTTTCTTCGCGTTTTTCATCGTTTCAATTTCAGCTTGCAATGCCGCAAAATCAGACGATAAAAAAAGTTCTGAAAAATACGCCAGCGAAACTCGAAATGAATTCGGCTTCCGGGAAGTAAAAGCCGGAAACGCCGTTAATCTCATAATTTCCGTGCAAAAAGAATTCAGTATCACGGTCGAAGGCGAAGAAGGTCTCCTCAAAGACGTTAAAACCGAGGTCAAAGGCGAAACTTTGGTTATTTCCACCAGCGGCAAAATATCCCCGACGAACAAAGTTCGCCTGAAAATTTCAATGCCCGAACTTTTGAATTTGGAACTTTGGGGCGCATCGGAAGCAACCGTCACGGATATCAAAAACGATTCGCTCAAACTCCAAGCGGGCGGTACTTCAAAAATTAAAATTGACGGCGAAACCAAATCGCTCGAAGCAACGGCAAACGGTGCTAGCACGATTGACGCGGAAAATCTGAAAACGGAAAATTCCGAAGCAAATACGGCCGGCGCGAGCGAAATTATGGTTTCAGTATCAAATGAACTGAACGCCAAAGCCTTGGGTGCAAGCACCATTTATTATGTCGGTGAGCCAAAAAATGTTAAGCAAAATGTCATCGGCACAAGCGAAATAAGAAAAAAGTGATTTAGCGAATTTATGAATTATAATTTTTCTCATCAAAAACATATTCCTGGAGGATTTATGAAAAAAATCCGATCTATATTTACTATCACTATTTTATTAACGGGAATTTTCCTTACGCTAAATTGCAAAATCATAGATTCTGTCGTCAAAAAAGAACGCGAAAATGCTGAGAGAAATCGTATCAATACCTCTGACAAAAAGGTAAATCAGGCTTTGCAGGAAGGAATAAAAGCCTACAACGAGAAAAACTACAATCTGGCCATCGAAAAATTTAACGAAGGATATAATGCTGACCCGACTTATGCGGGAAGCGCACCTGTTTTTCTCAATAACAAATCCCTAGCTTTGATTGGTCGCGGAACTGCTATTTATAATAACTCCGTAAAATCTGATGAAGCAACCAGAAAGGCGGCAAAAGAATCCGCGAAAAATGATTTTGAAGAAACTGTAAGTTCTTCTGAAAAAGCTCTTGAAATTTTAAGAAATGCTGCGGCAACTGATGAAAATTTTCAAAAAAACTATGAATTAAACACAATTTTGGCATTTACAAACCGCAAAAATGCTTATCGGTTGACAGCACAAACCGGAGCTGACCGAACAAAAGGAAAAGAGGCTCTGATCGTTTTTCAAGAATATATGTTGGTTGAAACCGATCCGGCGAAAAAAGCTAAGGCACAAATTGAATTAGCTTTGACGCTTCAGGATTCGGATGAATTTGAATTAGCGGTGACTGAGTTCAAAAAAATTTTGGCGAATGACCCGAACAATGTTGACGCTTTAGCCGGAGCCGGTTTGAATCTGGTTAATGTCGGATACACAAATGCAGATTCATCAAAAGGCAAAGCACAACTTAAAGAAGCAACAACTTACTTACAGCAATATGTTGATATTGCTCCTGAAACGCACAAATTTAAGCAGGAAGCAATAGGAATTATTGAAAGCCTCAAAGAATCGGAGGCTCAACCGAGCGTCGCGAAAAAGCCTTTTATTTTGCGAGGTAAAGGTAATTTATACTCAGAAAGAGACCAAATTAATTCTAACTTGAATTCAAGTAACCAAAATTCGACTGCTTCAATCAAAAACGAGGAAAAATAATTTTTATTAAATTTCCGTGAACTTTTTAAAACATAATTCCGTTTTCCTTTTCGACAAAACTTTTCTTTCTTGGAGGAATCAATGAAAAAAATCGGAATTATAATCTTTGTTATCGCAGTAATTATCGGAATAACTTTTGCAAACTTCTTTTCGTGGGGAAAAACTTCGGCGAAAATATTTAACTTTTCAATCAATTTTGGCGGAGTTCAAGGTTCGGGCAATTTCCAAACTGAAAAAAGAAACCTGGCTTATTTCAAAGCGATTGAGGTAAGCGGCGCAATCGAAGTCGAAGTCATTGCGCAAAAAGATTTCAGCGTTGAAGTCGAGGCAGACGACAATCTTCTGCAATATATCAAAACGGAAATCAATGGCAACACTTTGGAAATCAAAACGGAAAAGCGATTTTCGAGCAAAAACCCGATTCGCGTAAGAATTTCCGCGCCGAACATAGAAAATCTGCAAGGTTCAGGCGCATCAAAAATTTCACTGGCGAATTTGAAAAACGATTCTTTGCGCGTAGATTCGAGCGGCGCATCGAAAATCAAGGTTGACGGTGAAACAAAAAATCTGGAAGTTGAACTGAGCGGTGCCAGCCGTTTTGAAGCAGAAAACTTAAAAACGGAAAATGCGACGGTTGACGGAAGCGGCGCCAGCCACGCGAGTGTTTTTGTTTCCGGTGATTTAAAAGTTGATTTGTCGGGCGCAAGCAATGTAACTTATTCGGGCAATCCGAAAAATCTTGAGAAATCAACCTCGGGCGCAAGTTCAATCAAAGGTAAATAAAAAGACAAAAGTTTTCAAGATAAAAAGTAAAAAGGTAAAACGCAAATGTTTTACCTTTTACTTTTGCCCTTTACTTTATGTCTCGACGGCTTTTGTTTGAATTCCGGTCAATTTGCCTTCCGCATCAAGTCCGACAACATAAATATCCAATTGTATTTGTCCGACCTTAAAAACCTTTAAATCCTTTATATTCTTTTCCAACAAATCTTTCAGCGCGGCAAATTTTTCGGCAGTTGCTTTTTCTTCGTCACCGAACCACTCCTGAATCGCCGTCAAACGCGTAAAAAGTTCGGTAAAATCTCTTTCCTCAATAGGCGAATCAGAAGTTTTGCCGATTTGAGTCAACAAATTTTCCTTCGTTACCGCATCGGTTTGGGTTCCGACAAACGGTAAAATTTCCGCATCGGTTTCGCTGATATACGATAAATCTGCGGCGGCGATTTTTATCTTTTCCGCCAAATCAATTTCCGGTGTTTTCGTCTTAGCTGAAATCTTCTTCTTCTTTCTTTTTTTCGGCATAAAATTTTTGCTCCAAAATTAAATCAAAACAAGTCTAACACAATCTGAAATCTTGCCAAGTGGCTGTCAAAAAAAGGCTTTAACCGATTAAAAAAATTTCTTAACAAACCTGTGGATAAGTCCTTGCATTTGACTTTTTTTTATGTTAGTCTGAGTGCCGTTTCTGATAATAAAATTCTTGTAAATTATTGAAAACATTGGACTTAAAGTTTTACATTAACTTTTAAGCAACTTTCCACAAGCCTGTGGAAAACTCTGTGGAAAACTTTTATATGAGCGTCGTGAAAAGCCTTAAAAGCTCATAAGATATAAAGGTTTGTAGTAAGTTCGCCAAAGTATTTAATAGAAAGTTTGGTTGGCAAGTTTTTGAGTATTTTTGCTTAAAAGTTTTACCAAAGATTTAACAAAATTTGAGCGGTGAAAAGCTATGGAAATTTCGTTAGAAAATAAAAATGTTTGGAACAACATTCTGCAATCGGTCGAAAAACGTCTGAATAAACAAATTTTTGACGCCTGGTTTCGTCCGATTCAATTTGACGGCTGTGACGAACAGGAAAAAATTGTTCGCCTCCGTGCCAGCCAAGTCAACAAAGATTGGGTCAGCACATATTATTCAGAGATGATTAATCAGACATTAAAGGAACTGAATTTGCCAAACTACCGCCTTGATTGGGCAATTGAAGAAGCCGAAATGCAGGAAGATTACGTGGATGATGACGCGGATTTTTTCTTTGAAAGACAAACTTCATTTTCCAATCCGACAACTGCCAACAGTTACAATGTCAATAAACCGAAATCTGATGTTTTAATTAAAAACAGTTCGACCAATTTTGTTGACATCGAGCCAATTGAAAATTCGCTCAATCCCAAATATACCTTTGATAAATTTGTTGTCGGCGCATGCAATCAGTTTGCCCACGCGGCCAGTTTGGGCGCGGCTGAATCGCCGGGCAAAACTTATAATCCTTTATTTATATACGGGGGCGTTGGACTCGGAAAAACGCATCTGATGCACGCCATCGGACATTCGATTAAAGAGCGAAATCGTCATTTGCGGGTTGCTTATATCACGTCCGAAAAATTTATGAACGAATTGATTAACGCGATTCGTTATGACAAAACACAGACATTCCGTGAAAAATACCGTTCGATTGATGTGCTTTTGATGGACGACGTGCAGTTTATGGCGGGCAAGGAACGCACGCAGGAAGAATTTTTCCATACATTTAATACGCTTCATAACGACCAAAAACAAATCGTTATCAGTTCGGATTGTCCGCCGCGTGAAATTCCGACGCTTGAAGAAAGACTTCATTCGCGTTTTGAATGGGGCTTGATTGCCGACAT
>JBDTZT010000357.1:0-5125 GCA_040005005.1 Actinomycetota bacterium | reverse complement strand
GCTAAAAAGCGGCTTGCCAAATACCGACCACGCAAATATCGCGATGAACTAAAAGCGATTGTCGAAAACAAAACCGCTTCGGGAAGCGAACGCGATCTGGCGTTTGACGCTTTAACGAAGAATCCGGAATGGCAAGGCTTCGACAATTGGTATCTTTCGCTTTTTGCCGACGAATCGCTTTTGGAACTAAGAATGTCTGAAAGTTCCGTGACTGCTCCGCTAATTTCGGTAACGGATAAAAATCCCGATAAATGGATTCCGATTCTGACAAAGCTCGTCGGTAATAAAAATCCGAATATCCATAATGCGGCGGTGAACGCTCTAGTCGAAATTGCCGAACAAACCCCGAGTAAAGACGCGCTGACGCCTTTACTGCCGTGGCTCACAAACCCTAATTGGGCGAAAGACACGGGAACAGACCGACGAGATTTTATTCGCCGGTTAGATAAGGCGGAAATGCCGGAAAGCATTCCTGGTTTGATTTGGCTTGTCGAAAATGAAGACGATGACGATGCCGCCGACGTTTTGGCAAAATATAAAGATTCGCGTGCCGTTCCCGCTTTACGAAGTGCTTTATCAAAAACGTCCGATGAAAGAATCCGCAAGTCGTTCGTCGAGGCTTTGATTGCCTGCGGCGGATTTTCTGATGCCGAAATGATTGGCGCAATGCAGATGTATGTTCAAACAATCCTGACGCCCGACGGTTATAAAAAAGTCGAAGAACGCGATGACTGGGACGATAAAAACCCTCTGCCTTTAGAAATCAGTATCGGCAAGTTTTTAGCAAGACAAAAAGTGCCGAACGAGAGTTTTGTCCGCGCATTGTTTGAGCGCATCAATGAACTACAAAAAACAAAGGCGGATGTCGCGAAGAAGCTTCTTGAAATTGCCAATAAATGGCAGGGCAAGGCGGTTGACACAGAGATTTTGAAACGCCTCGCCGACGGTCGCGCCGATGTTGACACGATTCTGACCGTGCTGGCGCGGCGCAAAGAATTGCGCGAAAGCGTTCCGCTCGAGCTGTCCTGGCTGACGGCGAAAAGCGGTTTGCCGCGGGCGGTCGGTGTCGCCGTGTTTGAAGATGAAACGCAGATGGCGAGTTTCGTTAATCAAAACAATCTGGAAACGCAGATTACCGCGCTCGCCTGTGCACGTCTGCTTCGGATTAAACTGCCAGTGCGCGAAGTCGGCGCG
Source organism: Actinomycetota bacterium (assembly GCA_040005005.1). Taxonomy (GTDB): domain Bacteria; phylum Acidobacteriota; class Blastocatellia; order Pyrinomonadales; family Pyrinomonadaceae; genus JAFDVJ01. The sequence continues at coordinate 3,931 of JBDTZT010000357.1, read as the reverse complement.
CTTCTCGATTCAAACGACAAACTACTCGTGCTTGCTGCCGAACGCTATCTCGAATCCGAAGACAGCCGCGAAGCCCGCGATTTGGTTTTAGCCAAACATCCGAACGAGGTTTTGATATTGGGCGCACGGGATTGTTTTTACCCGAAGACAGTAAAAAATATCGTTGATGAAAAGTCAAAAAAGATGTTATCAAATCTCGGTTGTTCGCTGAGTGTTTATTACAATCACATTTTCATTGAATTCGACAAGGATGAAGAAAAGTTCCGCCGCGAGATTATCGAAAATAAGGATTTGCTTGAAATTTACGCGACCGGGAACAGTGTTTTGCGCGTTTTCCGCGAGAGAGCGGTTTTCACATGGGAATATGATTCGGCAATTTTTTACGAGAATGTTTTGACCAGAGAAGAGCTTGAAGCTTTTCACAATTCCATCATCGCCGATAAAATTGACGAGAAAATACCGGAATTTACTGCTCCCGGTTTTGCCACCGGAATTGGTCAATTTGTGATGCTCGACCGGCGCGGCGGACGAAGAATTTTCGCCTACGGCGGAATGGGCGCAGGACTTTGGATGCCATTTTTGTTACAATCTTTGAAACAAGGTGCCACTAAACCGCAGTTCAAATTTGCGAAAAATGTTGCAGGTTTAGAAATTTTGTTTACCGATGAGCATTTTGCGCCGCAGATAATCTGGAAAAACGGCGATGATTTTCGCGTTTTAGTCGAAGATAATGTTAGAAAACGTGAAATCTCCGACGAGATCGAAAATCTCGATAAACTCGACGACAAGAACGAGGATTTGGATTATGAAATACGCGGAATTAACGCCCGAAAACGACGCGCCGAAAGAGAGTTTGAACAATACGAATGGCGCAAATTTGAAAACGGAAAGCTCGGCGCGGCGGCGAGCGAACCGTTGGAAATTCCCTACCTGCGCAACAATTCAGCGTTTCCCACGATGGAAGAGTTGTCGTCCAACGACGGCATTCGCAATGCCCGAAGCGGAAATTACGAGATTCGCGCCGGAAGCAATATGGACACTTACGGTTTGTGGAAAGTAAACCGCGCCGAACAAATCAAAATCGCTGACGGCTGGTTAAAATATCCCGTGACAACCGCCGACGGCAAATGGGTTGTCGCATCCAAAACCGAAACGAATTGGGATGAGCCGAATTATCTTGTCCGCCTCAATCTGCAAACAGGCAAAGAGTCCAAAATCAAAATCATGCCCGCCAAAAATCTTTCGGCAGTTGCGTTTGTTCCCGCGCATCACAAAATTCTGCTGCGGAGTGCCGATGACTCTTACGGCGATGTAAATCTCAAATATTACTTGCTCGATGTTGAAACTGGTTTGATAAATCAAGTCAAAGGTGTGTTTGCGCCTTTCAGACACCAAACTTTCAGACCGCTCCAATCAAACGGCAAACCGAACGAATCTTGGGCGGCAATTTATGACGGCGAAGCAACCGAAATTGGCATTTATAACGATAAATTGTTCAGTTTTAAATCACTCGTCAAACTTCCCCAAATCGCGCTCGACAGCGAAGATATTTGGGTTGATGAAAAAGACGGCAAAATCTATTTTGTTTATAACGGCAGATTTTTGGAAGACGGTTATCTGCTCTCAATTCCCTTGCCGAACGAAAAATAGAAAAACACTCTGCAAAAAAATGTTGCTTTTTCGTTATAAATGAGTTATCAATTCAGTTACTTTCTTAGGTTAAGTTTTATATGAAAAGATTCCTGTTTGCGGTCGCGCTTTGCTTCTCTCTTTTGCTCATCGGGTTGTTTATGTTTATGCCTTCAGCAGGCGCACAGGACAATGTTTTGGCAAATTTATTAAATCTGCCTGCGCCGCCGCCGCCGAATCCGTTTTTTCAGCCGGCACAAGCCCAACGCGATGAGAATTTCTTCGATAAAAAAAATCCCCCGAAAGATGACGCACCGATTGATGATTTACTTGCCTATTGGAAATATCAAAACCAGTTTGACCCGAAATATGCTTACGCCATCAAGCCGTCCGACAAATCGCTCGAACGCTTGATGAATGAAATCGAGAAAAAACCCGAATCGCTCTCTGAAATGCTCGGCGTTTTGCCCGACGGCAAAGAAACGGCGGAATTTGTCAAACGGCTTTACGACGATGAGGTTTCAAAACGCGACTTTGACGCATCGTGGCGATCGGAAGTCAAAAAATGGCTGACCTATCACAGCAGTTTTTTCAGCGACGAGCTTGCACAACTCGCGCAACAAACCGCCGAAACTCCGGAATATGTCACCAATCAGGATGAAGTTCTCGCACTGGCGCGGGTTGATTGGGAGCGTGCGCGACCGTTGCTCGAAAAAATGCTCGGCAATTCGCAGCAGCCGGTTTCGCAAACTCTGGCGCGCTGGGCTTTTTATCAACACGCGTTGGCGGTCAGCGATTCGATTGAAGTTGACCGCTACCGCAAGGAATTGCAGGAAACCGTCGAAAACAAATCTTTTCAACCCGGCAACCGCGACCTGGCAATGGATGCGCTGATCGAATCGGGCGATTATCAAGGACGCGATGATTGGTATTATTCCCTGCTCGAAGACGAAACTTTGTATGAGCTGAAAGTAAACGGGCAGGTTTACACCGGTTTGACGACGATTCTCAATCATTCTCCATCGGACAAATACGTTGACAAAATGATTGAGCTTGCCAGAAACAGTAATCCGACGATTCGCAATGCGGCGGTCAGAAATCTTTCGGCACTGATTGACACGGTTAAAAATCCCGAACTCATCAAAGCACTTCTGCCGTGGCTCGAAAACCCGAAATGGGCAAAAGAAACCGGCGGCGAACGCGGAAAAATTGTCGCCGCACTTCGTAATTACGCGATTCCCGAAAGCGTTCCGGGTTTGATTGTAATGCTCAACGAAAAGGAGCGAGTCGAAGTTGAAGTTTCGCCGAATGCAAACGCCAATGTTTCGGTTTACACAAGTAATCGCGCTTCTACTTCTTCTATGGCGAATCTTGCCATGAGCAAAACTCAGGTTGATACATATCCGTATCGAAGCGCGGCAATTATGGCATTGGAGAAACAACGAAGTTCGCTTGCGGTGGCGCCGCTGCGTCAGGTTTTGCCGCTGGTTGAATCTTGGGAACGGCAAAATGTCGTGCGGGCATTGCTTGTCTCAAACGGCTTCACGACTGCCGAAGAGGTCGAAGCCCTCGAAGAAACTGCCAAAGCCGTCAATCAGCAAGAACAAACAATCAGAAATGCGAATGTCATAAGTAATTCGACATTTTATAGTAATACCGGAATCTCGCCGACCTACGTTCCCAGACCCGAGGCAAATGTTGCTTATAACACCGAAGTTTATAATCCCAACGACTTAAGGTTGATTTTGGGAAACCAGTTGGTAAATGTCGGTGAAGTCGGTGAAGAATTGGTTAGGGCAGTGATTGACCGCATCAATTATCACGACAAGAAAAATCCGCAGATTGCTGCTGTTCTGCGCCGGATTATCCAAAATTGGAAAGGCGCGGCGATAAATTCGCTGATGCTCAAGGACTTAAAAAACGGCAAGGCGGACTTAAATGCAATCGTCAAACTTCTCAGCAACCGCAAAGAATTGCGCGAAAAACAAAATGATGAAGTCAGAGATGTGAGCGGCGGAAGCGCGACGGCACTCGGAATTTCGTCGTGTCTTTCGGAAGAAACAAACGAATTTGACGTGATTTTAGGAAGCGACAACCTCGACGCAAAAATTGCGATGCTCGGTTGTGCGCGGCTGATTCGTGCCGCATTGCCCGTGCAAAAAGTCGCCGAAAATCTGAAAAGTCAGAATAAACTGCTCGCGCTCGCCGCCGAAAGATATTTAGAATCGGAAGATTCACCCGAAGCGCGGCAGATTGTCCTTTCGCTTCATGCCCGGATGAAGAGCCTCATCCATGGTTCATC
>JBDTZT010000356.1:0-5158 GCA_040005005.1 Actinomycetota bacterium | reverse complement strand
AATTTCGTCGTTGTCCGCCGAAGGAAAAGGATTTCCGCCCGTAATTAAATCGCGGGTTGATGTAAAACTGATGGCGCTGCCCGTGTCGTCAATGCTCGAATCGTGATTATCATCGGCAATGATTGAAAACGTCGTAGTCGTTGCCGGAACCGGCAGACGACTCGGTAATGTATTGGTGACCTGCGTAAAAGTTCCCGCGCTCAAATCGGTGACGGCAATTTCTTCGCCGGTGGTCAAATCCGCCGCCGGAGCCGCCGGAATTTGATAAAGCCACATTTCGGTATTGCCGTCGTTAATCAGATTATTGATTTGGCCGGTGCCGGTGCCGGTAATACATGGATTTGATGCGGCCGCTGCGTTGGCGTTAAAATTTCCGGGATCAGGTGATGTACTGACAATCGGCGGAATCGTTCCATTGCCCGGATAGCCGCAGGTTGCGTTCGAACTGAAAGCAAGCCACCGACCATTATTGCTGATCACGGGACGGATATTGACAATATCAACTTTGATGTTATCGAAAGTTACCGCCAAAGTCGTATCTTTTAATAAACTTTTGGTATCGGTGATTTGAAAGATGCGTCGTTGGGCATAATCGAAAAGAAAAATCTCGCGGTTGCCGTCCGAATTTCGCGGATTTTCCGTTGCCAGATTTCCGGTTGATTCAAAAACGATAAAACGTCCGTTGCCGGAGATGCCGCCGGCAAACGATTCGGTATTTGAAGAGGTAACTTGTCCGATGACAGAATCAACCTGCGCCGAAACAGTAATTAAATTACTAAATAAGATGATGACTACAAATAAAACGAAAATGTGAAACTTCACAAAATCCTCCGAAATTTTTTATTTTTACGAGGGCGTAAAAAAGATTACAAATGAAAAAATAGTACTTAGCACAAAACATTGCATTTTAAAGGTAAAAAATCTGTTCTGCAAGCAAGTATCGAATTTAAATTGTTTTTGCGTCTGAAAAACATCTGCTTTGATGCCGTCAAAGACTAAATTGGTTGTCATTCGCATTTGTCATTTATCAAATATCAATTATCATTTTGCAGGCTGAACTGATGATAAATGATATTTATAAAATAATGATTGTCGCGGGCGAAGCGTCCGGCGACGCGCACGCGGCAAAACTCGTGAAGGCTTTGCGCGAACTGGCGCCCGAATCGGAATTCGAGTTTTTCGGTGCGACCAGCCGTCAATTGCGCGAAGCAAATGTCGAACAGATTGTCAATGCCGACGATTTTTCGATTGTCGGTTTGCCGGAGATTGCGCGAGCCTTGCCGATGTTCTGGAAGGACTTTCAAAAACTTAAAAAATCGGCGGACGAACGAAAACCCGATGCGGTTATCTTAATTGATTTTCCCGATTTTAATCTCAAACTTGCCAAATCGCTCAAAAAGAAAGGCTTGAAAATTATCTATTATATTTCGCCGCAGCTCTGGGCGTGGCGCAATTATCGCGTTAAGACGGTACGCAAATCGGTTGATCTAATGCTGACGATTTTGCCTTTTGAGAAAGATTGGTATGCGCGGCAGGGAATTTTGCACGTCGAATACGTCGGCAATCCAACCGTCAGCGAGATTCATTCAACCTTGACCAAAGAAGATTTTTGCGCGAAACATAATCTTGATGCGGCAAAACCGATTGTTTCGCTTCTGGCAGGAAGCCGGCACAAAGAAATCGAGCGGATTTTGCCCGTATTGCTCGAAACCTCCGCGCTGATGGCGGAAAAAGAGGAGGCGATTCAATTTATCATCGCGCTTGCTTCGTCACGAAAAACGGCGGAGGTTGAAGAGGCCATCGAAGACATCAAGCGGAAGCAAATAAAACTGCCGAATGTTTTAATAACCGTGCAGAGCGAAACACACGAAGCCTTGAACGCCTCGGACGCGGCGGCGGTGACAAGCGGCACGGCGACGCTCGAAACGGCGATTATCGGAACGCCGCTGGCAATTGTCTATAAATCTTCAACGCTAAATTACAAATTACTGCGTCCGCTGATTTCGGTCGAGCATTTCGGCTTGATCAATCTGATTGCCGAACAGCGTCTGGCGAAAGAATTGATTCAGGATGATTTCACGGCTGAAACATTGTCAGAGGAACTTTTTCGGCTGCTCGAACCCGCCACGAATCGAAAAATGCGCGAAAGATTGCGCGAAGTTACCGATAAATTAGGAGACGGCGCGTCAAAACGGGCAGCGGAGTTTATTTTGCGTGAGTTGGAGAAATAAATATGAATCTGTTTTGGCAAACTCAGAATATTGAGCGGTAGCGAACACTGACACTTTCGCGCAAGTTTTTGATTTTCCTTAATTGCTCCTTACTACTCGCTCTACTGATTATTTTTTTCATCAATACCCAACCATTTGAGAGCTTCGGCTTTGTCGGTGAAGAATTTGATCTTTGCCCCGCGATTAGCGGCTACGGCTTTGAAGAATTCGAATTTTTCATCATGCTGATAATTAGGAAAAAAGCAAGCCATCCGCAAACCACTGATTTCTCCGGCTTGCGAACCCGCATTATAAGAGTCAAATGCCCTCAATTTGCTTAAGTCTAAATTTCCTTCGTTGAGAACCCGGTTACAATCATAAGTCTTGCAAGCCTCAGCAAGATTAAGCCAAAGACCTTCTAAATCTTCGGGTAAAATCACAAAATTATCGGGATGCGTAATGTGCAAATAGCCCTCGCAAAAAGTAATTTTGATACCGTTGTCTATATTTAAGTTTGGCATATTGGTTCAGGAGAAGATTGGCTATTGACGATTTGATTATCAATCAATTATCCGCCGGGGTCAAGAAATGAGCGAAAATTTCAAAACCCTTTGTGTGTTTCAAATAATTCATCGTCAATAAATACGCGGTAAACACGCGGTCGCAAGCCGGAAAACAGTTTGGGGCGTTCCTTTTCGATGCGGACATCGTGTTTCTCATAAATGCCGACCTCGAACGACCATTTTTTAACGAGTTGAACCTCAATTACACCGAGATTCATCTTTTCACTGTCGGGAACATCGAGCGGTGCGGTTAAATTCGTCGGCGAAAACAGCGAAAAACTTTTTTCGTCAATTATTTTACCGTCAACCTTGATTTCGAGGGTGCCGAACATCGGTCCCCAGTAAAATTCGACCGCGTGTGGTTCGGCTTGCCCGACCTCGAATGAAAATCGCATAATTTATTTAGATTTGTCCCTGATTTGTTTTTTCAATTCCTTGACTTCTGCTTTCAATCTGCCCAAACCTTTGACATGCGCGTTTTGCCGTTTGTATTCCTCGAGCGGCTGGACGGGTGTTCCCCACCAAACTCCGCTGCGAACGATTTTACCGGGTAAAACTCCGGCTTGCGAACCAATGATCGCGCCAGATTTGACGGTTGCGTGGTCGCCGAAACCAACCTGTCCACCGATCACGCAATCGTCTTCGATCACGGTTGAGCCAGAAATTCCGGTCTGCGATGCGATAACGACGCGTTCGCCGATTTGGACGTTATGCGCGATTTGGACAAGATTGTCAATCTTGGTGCCGTTGCCGATACGCGTCGGTCCAAGCGCGCCGCGGTCAATGCAGGAATTGGCGCCGATTTCCACGTCGTCGCCGATGATTACCGTCCCGATTTGCGGAAATTTAACGTAACCGTTTGCGCCGTCACGAACAAAACCGAAACCGTCCGCACCGATGATTGCTCCGGCGTGAATCACGCAATCGTTGCCGATTGAAACATTATCGTAAATAACGCAGTTCGGATGAACGATTGTGCATTTGCCAATCGAAACATTCTTGCCGATTCTTACGCCGTCCAGAATTTGCGAACTTTCGCCGATGTTTGTGTTTTCGCTGATAGAAACATACGCGCCGATAAAACTTGCGCGAAGGTCGGAACTTTCAGCCACGACAGCGGTTTTGTGCCAACCCGAACGCCAAATAAACGGGTGAAGTTTGTCGGCAATTTTGGCAAACGCGAGCTTCGGTTTTTTTACTTTGATAAGGGTCAATGAAATTTCCGACTCGAAATTTTCGGGAACGAGCAAACAATCGGCGTTTGTTTGGCTGAAACTATCCGATTTTTCGACAAAACTGATTTCATTTTTACCGGCAATATCAAGACTTGCCACGCGCAAAATTTCAGTGTCGCCCTGGCCGATTAATTGTCCGTTTAAGAATTCAGCTATTTCGCTTGTTTTCATAAATTATTCATTCGGAGTATTTGTATTTTCGATTTCGGCGTGAATATCAACCGCTTCGAGAACCGGCAGCAGCGGACTGCGAATCACGCCGCCGCTCGTGTCGCTAATCGTGTGAATGGCGACAAAAGCGTTTTCGTCAATCGCGCGGATTGTTTCCTTGATCTTCGGAATTTCAAATTTTGTAACGACGCAAAACAAAATATCCTGCGGCGTGTCGCGCCGCGCACCGCGTCCTTCATAGATGGTTACGCCGCGCTCCAAATCTTCGACAATGGCCGCTTTTATCTCGTCAGATTTCGTTTGCGAAACGATGATCACGCCAATATATTCCTCAAGTCCGTGAATTAAGAAATCAATCGTTTTCGACGCGGAAAAATAGGTCAGCATCGAATAAAGCGCGGGTTCGACGCCGAGCGAAAATGCCGCGACCGAAAATAGCACGACATTGAAAACGAATATAAAATCGCCGACCGTGAGGCCGGTTTTGCGGCTGACGAGAAGCGCGATAATTTCCGTGCCGTCCAAAACCGCGCCGCCGCGAATCGCCAGACCGATTCCCGCGCCGAGAAAAAAACCGCCGAAAACCGCCGCCAGCAGTTTATCCTCGGTAACGATCGGATAAGGAATTACAAAAATTGCAATGGCCAAAGCTACAATTGCCGCGGCACTGCTGACGGAAAATCTTTTTGAAATCATCCGCCAGCCGAGAATAACAAACGGTGTATTGATTAAAAGTATCAGAAACGAAAGCCGGAAGCCGGAAATTTGCGAGAGAAACATCGAGGTTCCGGTGACGCCGCCGTCAATAAAATGATTTGGAATTAAAAAACCGCGCAAACCGAATCCGGCGAAGAGAATTCCGAGTGCAATAAAGCCAAAGCGAACAATTTTGCGATAAAACTTATGCATTACTTAAAGGCTATCGCAAAACCCGGCAGAGTCAAAATATTTGTTAGTTGTTAAATCTTTCGGCTTCGTT
>JBDTZT010000355.1:0-5164 GCA_040005005.1 Actinomycetota bacterium | reverse complement strand
AAAAAATATTGCAAATCGTAGTTTGTTTGTGTTAAATTTTGTTGTCGAAGTAATTTGTTTATTTTGACTTCCGCGATACTGATTTCTGCATTTTCCAACAAATAATTTACCAATTAAAAAACTAAAATATATGTTTGACATCATCGAGGGCGAGAAAAATCTGCTGATTATTGAACAAGATGAAACAAAGCGTAAGATTCTGACTTCTTTTTTCTCTTCAAAATATAAGTGCGACGAAGCGGATTCACTAAACACGGCTTTGGAAAAAATAAAGAAAAAAGAATATTCCGTTGTTTTAACGGCATTTACTTTATCCAGTTTAAACGGAATCGATTTGATCCCCCATTTGCAGGAGCTTTCGCCTCGGACAATACCGATATTTGTCAGTGACAATGAAATGGTCGGAAATACTGTCAGAGCCTTTCGCGCCGGTGCTTTTGAAGTTATTCAAAAACCCCTCGAACTGAGAAAAGCCGAAGCGGTAATCGAAAAGGCTTTCGGGAAATTTGAAATTAGATGTTTGAAAGACCGCTATCAACATCATCTCGAAGAACTTGTTGCCGAAAGAACCGTCGAACTCGACAAAGCTCTCGAAGAAGTTGAAAATTCATACCGCAGCACACTCAGAGCACTTGTTCAAGCGCTCGAAACCAGAGATTTTGAAACTCACGGACATTCGGAAAGAGTCGTCACTTTCAGCCTTCGGCTTGGCTATGAACTCGGACTTGAAAAAGAAGTCTTGCGCGATTTGGAACTCGGCGCACTTCTGCACGATATCGGAAAAATCGGCGTTCCTGATGCGATTTTACGAAAGCCCGCCAAACTCAACGAAGAAGAATGGAAAAAAATGAAGCTTCACCCGCTGCACGGACAAAAAATTCTGCGCAATATTCCTTTTCTTGAAGGCGCGTCGCGAATCGTTGCCCAACATCACGAAAAATGGGACGGAACAGGCTATCCTTACGCCATGCGCGGTGAAGATATTGACATCGGCGCCCGGATTTTTGCGGTTGTTGATGCTTTCGACGCGATGGTTTCAGACCGCGTTTACCGCAAAGGTTGCCCTTATAAAGACGCTCTGGAAGAACTCGAAAAATACGCCGGAACACAATTCGACCCGCTGATCGTCGAAGCCTTTAAAGCTATTCCGAAAGAAGATTGGGAAATCCTGCGCGAGCGTTCGTTGATAGAAAAACAGGAAATTTCATCTTTCCAATCAGTCGTTGCCGAACTTGTTTCTTCGCGCGAGCAGTTTGAAATGGTGCATTAAAATTTTCGCACATTTTATAAATTAATTATGAGAAATTCTTGTCCGATATGTAAAAATTCACCTGCCGACACGACCTCAAAGATTTATGTTGATACTAAACTCACCGGCTATTATATTGTTCTCATAACTTACCGCAACACGTTTCTGGGCTTTCCGACCTGCCTAAGTTGCAAACGCAAAATCACGTTCGATAATTATTTTAACCGGAGAGGCATTGAGTTTATTGTCGCGAGTATAGTTTTTGCAATCATCGGGGTATTTTGTATTTCGATAGATTTTATCGCACTTTTCTCCGGCGATAAATCATCTTTTTTCCAGTTGATACCGGTTGGCTTATTTTTTCTTATTCCGTCAATCTGGGTGTTTTTCCGTTGCCTGAAGGCGCAAAAGAAAGTCAGAAATTATTTATCTACTCTGGGATACAAAAACTGATTCGACGAATTTATTGAGTTCTGTTTTTGTTGTTAAACAAAAACTGCGAAAACCTCGTTGGAAAACAACGCGCCTTTGCTTGTCAGGCGCAAATGATTTTCTCCGATTTCAATTAAACCGAGCGATTCCAAACGCTCCAAATCTTCGGCGTATTTCGATAACAGATTGACGCCGAATTTTTTTTTATAATTAGCCAGATCAACGCCGCGCATCATTCGCAAGCCGAGAAAAACAGATTCGGAAGCCGCGTCAATTTCTTCTTGATAAACGATTGCCGATTCGCCTTTTTCGATGCGCGAAACATATTGATTTGTGTCGCGTTCATTTGCCCAACGCGTTTTGCCGTCAAACGAATGCGCTGAAACGCCGAACGCGAAAACAGGTTCGCAGAGCCAATATTTCGAATTGTGTTTTGACTCAAAATTCGGCAGGGAAAAGTTGGAAATTTCGTATTGCTGATAGCCTTTTTCGGCAATTTTAGCGAGCATCATTTCATACATTTCCGCCGCCAAATCTTCGTCCGGCAAAGGCTGGCGTTTACTTCGGATTTGTTCGGCGAGCGGCGTTCCTTCGTGAATTTCGAGCAGATAAAGCGAAAGATGTTCGGGTTTTATTTTTAAAGCCTCGTCCAAATTTCGTTCCCAATCCTTGAGCGTTTGGCGCGGCAAACCCGCGATCAAATCAAACGAAACATTGGTAAAACCCGCTTTTCGCAAAAGTTCGATTGTATCGCGCACGTCTTGTGCCGTATGACGGCGACCGAGCCGTTTTAATTCCTTGTCATCAAAAGTTTGGGCGCCGAAACTTGCGCGATTGATGCCCAGATTTCGATATTCTCTAACCGTTTCAAGCGTCATCGTCGCCGGATTCATTTCCATGGTCAGTTCAGTTTCAGATTCGATGGAGAATGTTTTGTGAATTGAATTCAGGATTTTTTCAAGTTGCGCGGGCGAAAGAAGCGAAGGCGTTCCGCCGCCGAAATAAATCGTTTCGACTTGGGATTTAGGATTTGAAATTTGAAATTTGAAATTTGAAATCTCTTGACAAAGCGCATTGACGTATCGCTCAACCGTTTCCGTATTTTTATAAACATCGGTCGCAAAATCGCAATACGAACAGCGCGATTTGCAAAAAGGGATGTGAAGATAAATTCCTGCTTTCATTCTATTTATTTTACGCGCAAAATTCGCTGAACAAAAACTTGTGCTCGCCGTAAAAGATTTTGTCATTCGGCAGGAAAAAATATGGAACAAATTTCTTATTACGCGACAGAAGTTTCTTTCGGAATCGTAATTTTGACGTGGTTTGTCTTTGCGTCGGCTTTTCTCTTGAGAAAAAAGCCTGAAACTTCAAAAGACAGCCAACACGCGCCGAAATCGTTGATCGGGATTGCTTTGCAAGGCGTGGCGTTCGGGCTTGTCTGGGCTTTGCGCCGCACGCCGGTTTTCTCGCCGTTTATTGATAACCAATTAATTTTAAATATGATTTTGCAGTTTTTAGGCGTTTTATTGGCGGTCGGTTCAGTTTGGATGGCAAATTCGGCGATCACGGAACTCGGCAAACAATGGAGTTTTCAGGCGCGCCTGATCGAAGATCACAAATTAATTACCAGCGGTGTTTACCAAATCGTTCGCCATCCGATTTACGCGGCGATGCTCGGAATGCTGATCACGACGGCATTTGCTTTAAGTCACTGGCTTGTCACGATAATCGCCGTCATTATTTTTTTAATCGGCACAAAAATCCGCACCGTTTCGGAAGAAAAGCTGCTTCGAGCTGTTTTTCCTGATGAATATCAAACTTATGCGCAAAAAGTTCCGGCGTTTATTCCGTTTGTCAGAATTTAATTTTCGAGTTGGTTTTTAAGCGAATTTTTCCAAATGTTTTCGAGTTCTTTTATTGAAACGGAAACTTTTTCTTCGTCATTGATTTTAATTTTCAAATCCGCACCCGAAACTTTTCCGATGAGTTCAAACGGGCAGTCGCCGATAATTTCTTTTACTCTTTCGGCATTTTCCGCTGCAAAAGTAATGATTATGCGCGACGGCGTTTCGCCGAAAAGCAGAGATTCGGGCGAAAGATTTTTGTCGTTTAATTCGATTTCCGCACCGTTTGCCCGATTGTTCAGCGAAGAAAAACATTGTTCGGCAATCGCCACTGCCAAGCCGCCGTCTGATGCATCGTGCGCCGAATTGATTAAAGAATTTCCGGCTAATTTCAGACAAGTTTGCTGAATTTTGACTTCCAAATCCAAATCGAGTTCGGGAACAATTCCGTTTTCAATCAGTTCGTCGGTCGTCAAACCTAAAATCGTTTGCGCATATTCGCTCGCCGCCAAATCGTCTTTTGTTTCGCCTAAAATTGCGATAAGATCATCTTCCGATTTAAAACCTTGCGTGATAATTTTTCGCACATCTTCAATCAAACCAACCATTCCAATTGTCGGCGTCGGCAAAATTCCTTTGCCGTCCGTTTCGTTATAAAAAGAAACATTTCCTGAAATAATCGGCGTTTCAAACGCCCGACACGCTTCTGAAATGCCGTCTATCACTTCCGAAAATGACCACATCACTTCCGGTCTTTCAGGCGAAGCAAAATTCAAACAATTCGTCACGGCAATCGGTTTCGCTCCGACGCAGACGTTATTTCGCGCCGCTTCGGCGACAATCAATTTCGCGCCCATGCGCGGATTTATCGCCGCCAATTTTCCGTTTCCGTCCAAACACATCGAAATTGCGCGGCGCGTTTCCTTGACGCGTACAACCGCCGCATCCGCGCCCGGCAAAATTGCCGTGTTGGTGCGAACCATCGTGTCATATTGCTCGTAAACCCAACGTTTCGAGCAAATATTCGGCGAAGCCAAAAGTTTTTTCAAAACTTGTCCCAAGTCCCAAGTTCCAAGTTTCAAGTCATTTTGAATTCGAGTTTTCGACTTGGAATTTGAGACTTGAGACTTGGGACTCATCGGGCGATTATATTTCGGGGCGGTATTTGTCACCGTATCAACCGGAATATCGGCTTCCAAAACTCCGCCCAGAAAAACTTTTAAATGGTGTCCTTCGACGACTTTGCCGATCACAACCGCGTCCAAATCCCACTTTTTGAAAATATCTACAACCTGTTTTTCGCGTCCTGATTTAGCGACAATTAACATTCTTTCCTGCGATTCTGACAACATCATTTCATACGCCGTCATTCCGGTTTCGCGCTGCGGAACGAGCGTTAAATCAATCTCCAAACCCGTTCCGGCGCGCGAAGCCATTTCAACCGATGATGAGGTCAGTCCAGCCGCGCCCATATCCTGAATTCCGGCAATCGCCCCCGAACGCATCGCTTCCAAACACGCTTCGAGCAGAAGTTTTTCTAAAAACGGATCGCCGACTTGAACGGTCGGACGTTTTTCAAGGGCTTCTTCGTCAAATTCCGCGCTCGCCATCGTCGCGCCGTGAATGCCGTCGCGTC
>JBDTZT010000354.1:0-5167 GCA_040005005.1 Actinomycetota bacterium | reverse complement strand
ACTTTCAAATATCAAATCACGCGCCAGCTTGATTGATGCTGACAGCTCATTTAGAAGACTTGAAATCGGCGGGACGCTGTTTATTTTAATAAAGAGCTGTTCAAAAACTGTGGATATCCACACTTAAATCCGTGATTCCCACATCCTTCTAACCGTAGAAGCACTTGATCAGACTGTTGATTTTCACGTTCCTTAAGCGTTTGTTTTCAAAGATAATCAGTTTACGATGAAAATTCTCGCTAAAATCAAACCGCTAATCAACCAAAAAGCCTGCCTAAAATTGCCTGCCAAAATGTTGTTTTTAATTTCAATTATCGGCGGTTTGGTGTTTCTGCTTATCGAAGCAAAAATAATTTATCGAAAAACCGAACAATCTCTTGAAAAATCACAATTGAAAATTGCAAATCAAGCGGTTATTTTCTTTGAGAAAGTTTTCCTCACGCCTCACTCCGACCAAAATATAACTATTTGGCAAAACACGAATGATGTTCGAAGTCTGGCGCATTTTAATAATTCGATTTTCGTCGCGACCGCCGGCGGACTTCTTGAGCTCTCTGAAACAGGTGCATTGTTGCGCCATTTCACGGTTTTGGACGGCCTGCCCGAAAGTGATTTGACTTCGCTCAGCGTTTTTCAATCGAAACTTTTTATCGGCACAAAATCAAAAGACTTGTTGAGTTTCGACGGTGAAAATTTTGTCTCGCTGCGTCTGCAAAACCACGAAACAAAAGCAATTTCGGCTTTATTTTCAGATGAACAAACACTTTTTATCGGAACTTTTGCAGGCGGTTTGCTGGAATTTGACGGGGAAAAATTTGTCGAAACAAAAGCCGGCGAGCAACGCATCGAACATGTTACTTTTTTGGAAAATAATTCTTCCCGCCTTCTCGTCGGAACTTTTGATGATGGCTTATGGATTCGGCAAAGCGGCATTTGGAAACACTTTACTGCCGCCGATGGCTTACTTTCAAATCGAATTGTCGGCACGAAAATCATTGGAGAAAATATTTTTGTCGGAACTGATTTAGGGGTTTCGCAAGGATTTCTCAGCGAAATTTTTCAGGAAAATCAAAAAATCTTTCGCCAAAGCGCGGTTTTGCCAACGCTTTCGAGTCTGATTGCCGATAGCAATCAAATTTTCCTTGTCAAAGACGATGGCGAAATTTTTACATTTCCAAACGAAACCAAATTTCTCAACGCTTTAAAATTTACAAAAATCGAATGGAAGAAGTCCAAAAACATACAAAATGCGCGTCTTCAGAAAATTGACCGAGAGCTTTGGCTTGAGAGCAATCAGGGAATTTGGAAAAACTCCGAAAATGATTCAAATAATTTATCCCTGACCGCTTTCGGCATTTTTTTTGACGAGCCAAATTTAACCGAAAACACGATTTCGGCATTGATGATTGACGAAAATGAAAGACTTTGGTGCGGAACTTTTCGCAACGGAATTGATGTTTTTTCAGCAAACGGTAAAAAACTTAAACATCTCGAATCCGAATCGGTTAGAGAAATAAATTTTTTCGCGCAAGACTTTGATAAAAAAACAGTTTTCGCAGCAACTTCGGGCGGAATTGTGAAGTATAACTCAAATTTTAGTGATTCAATTTCAAACGATGAGTTTCCACGCCGTTCCATCACACAAATTTCGCTCGGGAAAATCGAAAAAACCAATATTTCCGCCATTGCAACCGCTAAAGGTTTATTGCTGAAAGATGATAATTCTTCACGCATATTCTCAACCGTCAACGGCTTGCCGGGCAATAGCACTTTTACGACGCTTTTTGCCCGCAACGCGATTTTTGTCGGAACAATCGGCGGTTTGGCGCAGATCGAAAACGGCAAAATTGTCCGTGTTTTCAAAACTTCAAATTCGGAACTCAAAAATAATTGGATAACTGCGCTTACTTTTTCAAACGAACGAATATTTATCGGAACTTACGGCGGCGGAATTTATGAACTTCTTCCGTCAGGCGAAATTCATTCGTTTTCTTCCGAAACCGGCAATCTGTTTGTCAATCAAAATGCGATTTTCAGCGATGAAGAAAGGCTTTATGTCGGAACACTTGAAGGCGTTTGGATTTTGAATTTTGCTTCCCAAAAATGGTCGCAAATCAAAGAGATTTTACCTTCGCAAACCGTTTTGTCAATGACCGGAACTCGCGAAAGTATTTTTTTCGGAACGACCAACGGAATTGCTCAAATCAACAAAAACTTTTGGTCGAAAAACTGATTATGAAATATTTTTTACTTTTGTTTTTATTATTCATTTCCGTAGGCCAAATCAAAGCGCAATCGGGCGTTTTGATTCCTTTGCCGAAAAACAAACCGGACGAAAAAATTCTCTCGATTCAATCAATGGAAATCAACATTTGTATTGATAATCAAACCGCCAACGTCAAAGTTATGCAGATTTACGAAAATCACACGGCGCAGACCTTGGAAGGCAAATATGTTTTCGCCTTGCCCGAACAGGCTTCGGTTTCAGATTTTGCTGTTTGGGACGGTGCCACGCGAATTCCGGGAGTGATGATGGAAAAACGCCGCGCCAATGAAATCTACGGTGCAATCAAACAACAACAAATTGACCCGGGGATTTTGCAGAAAGACGACGAATCAAACGGAAAAACTGTCTTTTCCGCAAAGGTTTTTCCAATTCCGCCATTTGGCACTAAACGAATCGAAATAGAATATACTCAAACTTTAGCCATCGAAAATTTTTCCTCACACCTCACTTTTCCCTTAAAACCTTCGTTTGGCGCAGCGCAACAGGTCAGCGAATTTTCAATAAATTTGTGTGCTTACAATGAGTTTCCTTTTTCCGCGATTAATTTCGATTCAACCAGTTTCCCTCTGCAAATTTCCCGACAGACCGAAAATGAATTTGCCGCCGGATTTCACGCCGAAAACCTCATTTTAAACACCGATTTTTCGCTAGATTATCAGTTAAAAGTGCCGAATAGTCTTCTTTCTTTTATCGCTTTTCGTGCGCCCGAAACGATTTCAACCTACGATTTGCGAAACCCGAATCTTGCCGTTCAAAATCCTGATGGTTATTTTGAATTGCGGGCGATTTTTAACGAACATACCAACGAACAGAATCTGCCGCCGCGAAGCATTATTTTTCTCGTTGACACATCGCTTTCAATGTATGGCGAAAAACTTTCAAAAGCCGTCGAATCTGCCGATTTCTTGCTTCACAATTTGAATCCGCAAGACGAATTTAATTTGATTTTATTCGGAAATGAACCGAATATTTACTCGCCCACTCCGCTTCACGCTTCGCCTGAAAACATTGAAAACGCACTCGATTTTCTCAAAAATTCAAATCTCGGCGGCGGCACAAATCTTGAAAAATCGCTTGAAAAATCGCTTGAAATTGCGACTCAATTTTCAGCCGGAGAAAAAAATATCGTGTTGATTTCCGATGCCAATCCGACGCTTGAAACTGTAAATATAAACACAATTTTACAGTTGTTCGATAATCCGAAAACTATTGTAAAACTCTACGCTTTGGGAATCGGGAGCGACGCGAATACGACTTTGCTGAACGAAATAGCCAAAAAGACAAACGGATTTTACCAACAAATCCGCGAAACCGAAGACATTTCACTCTTGCTTCAAACTTTTCTTTCAAAGATTGGCGGGCAAACTATTGAAAATCTTCGATTTTCCTCAGATTTTGCCGATAATTTTTATCAGGTTTACGCGACCGGCAAACATAGTTTCGATGGTTCGAGTTTTTCATTCGTTGGGCGTTACAAACAACCAAAAAAAGAAACCGTTTTGAATCTACAGGCACAATTCGGCGCAAACGCGATAAATCTTTCAAACAGCGTCGAATTACCTGAATTTGCCGATTTTCACGAACATTTGCCGCGAATCTGGGCGCGCGAGAGGATAGATTCACTCGTCCGCGAAATGGATTTAGACGGTGAACGTGAAGATTATATTTCCGAGATTATCGGGCTGTCGCAGAAATACAAACTCGTTTCGCCCTACACGGCTTTTATCGCCGCGCCGCGTGCGTTGCTTCGTCCGCGCCTTATTCAGCCCGGCGATCCGGTAATTCGCGTCAAAACTGACGAATCTATAAAACAGGTTTTCGCTGTTTTGCCTTTCGGGGAAACTTTGCCGCTTAAATTTTTGGAAAGCGAAGGCGTTTGGGAAACCCGCTTTCTCGCGCCGTCCTGGATGACTGATGGAATTTATAATTGTCGCCTTTTGCTGACCGATAAAGACGGCAACGGTTTTGAAGAAACAAAAACCTTTGTCGTTGACAGTAATGCGCCGAAACTAAAAATCAATCTGCTCAAAACAACCTTTCAAACCGGCGACGAAATCGAATTGCGCGTTTCAGCCGATCAAGACACCGCAAAATTAACTGCCAAACTTTACGGCGCAAAACCCGTTCAACTTTTTTGGTCGGACGCGGAAAAAACCAATATCGGAAAAATAATCGTTCCGGCCAATCTCGCATCAGGCAAGTATTTTTTAACGGTTTCGGCGGAAGATTTTGCCCACAACCAATCTTCGGAAGAAGTTCGTCTTGAGATTTCAGGAAACTGACAACGCTATGAAATTATACTTTTTACAACATTTCAACTTATTGCAAAAAGCTCAGTTTGCAGTTTATTCGACGATTCTCGTCGGCGCGTTGATTTTCGGTTTCGGCCAAAATCAAAAGGAAAAATCACTGCAAAGCGAAAAAGCAGTGGCAATCGAAAAAGCTTTATACATTAAAACCGAATTTTTCGGCGCCAATGCAATTGTTCCTTTTCCAACGGCGCAGGCTCGTGAAAATTTGTCGGAAGTTTTACAAAGATTTCCCGATGATGCGGAAATTCTCATAAAACTTGCCGATTTAGATGAAAAACTTGGAAACTTTGACCAAGCCGAACAGGAAATTAGCGCAGTGAAACCTGAAAATCTTACAGCTTTGGCGAATTTTTATGAGCGGCGGGCGCAGTTTGAAAAGAAAGCGGAAATTCTCGAAAAGATTTTGGCAACCGTAACGGAAGAAAAACTCGGCGAAGCGTTTTCAACTTTGATAAATTTCGCCAAAAAACACGACCTTGAAAAATACCAAAAACCCGATTTTTTTCAAAAAATCATTAATCAAAACAACGCGGCGTTTTCAGTATTTCAGCAATATGTTGAAAAACTT
>JBDTZT010000007.1:0-17535 GCA_040005005.1 Actinomycetota bacterium | reverse complement strand
TTTGGATTTTGAGAATGATTTGACGCCATCTGAAATTTCAAATTTCAAATTTCAAATTTCAAATTCGGCTCAGTCTTTATTTTTATTTCCGACATTGGAAATCAAAGAGGAATTAGAAATCGGGTCGCGTGCGACGCGTAAATTTCACGGCGATTTGCGCGATTTTGCAAACCAATTAAAGCACGAAGAATTTCCCGTCAGGATGCAAGGCACGCAACGCGAAAACCAAAAACCAAAAACCAAAAACCAAACGCTTTTCGTTCTGCAATCGCATGGTTTGGCGGAAAGATTGACGGAAATTTTGCGCGACTATGAAATCTCGGTGGCACCGGATTCGCTGCTGATCGGCAATTTATCAAGCGGTTTTGAAATTCCGTCACTCGATTTGACAGTTTTTACCGAAACCGATATTTTCGGCGAAAATACGCAGCGCGAAGTACCCGCCGCTAATCGCAAATCGCAAACCGCCAGCCGCAAAGCACTCGGCGCATTTATCTCCGATTTCCGCGATTTGAAAATCGGCGATTACGTCGTTCACGTTGACCACGGCATCGGGCGTTTTGAAGGTTTGCAGACGATTCAGGCGCAAGGCTCGGAGCGCGAATTTATGCTGCTTGTCTATGCCGACAACACAAAACTTTTTGTGCCGGTCGAGCGGCTTGACCTTGTTTCGCGCTATTCGTCGGGCGAAGCGGCGCAGCCGACGCTTGACCGACTCGGCGGACTCGGCTGGCAGAAAACAAAGGCAAAGGCGAAACGCGCGATGCGCGATATGGCGGACGAACTCCTGCGGCTTTACGCCGAACGGAAAATGGTTGCGGGTTTCGCTTTTTCGCCAGACGCGCCGTGGCAAAAGGAATTTGAAGACGCTTTCCCATACGATCTCACCGTTGACCAGGTAACCGCGATCGAAGACACGAAAAACGATATGCAAACCGACGTGCCGATGGATCGCCTGATCGTCGGCGATGTCGGCTACGGAAAGACGGAAGTGGCGATGCGGGCGGCATTCAAAGCCGTGATGGACGGCAAACAGGTCGCCGTTTTAACGCCGACGACCGTGCTTGCTTATCAGCATTCCGAAACTTTCAAACAACGCTTTGCCGCGTTTCCCGTTTCGATCGAACTGCTTTCGCGTTTTCGTTCCGCCAGAGAACAAAAATCGGTCGTCGAAGCGGCGGAAAAAAGCGCGGTTGATATTCTGATCGGCACGCACCGCATTTTGTCGAACGATGTCAAATTACCGAAACTCGGGCTCGTGATTGTTGACGAAGAACAGCGTTTCGGGGTCGCGCACAAGGAAAAATTGAAACAACTGAAAAAGAAAGTTGACGTTCTGACTTTGAGCGCCACGCCAATTCCGCGCACGTTGAATATGAGTCTTTTGGGAATGCGTGATATGTCGGTCATCGAAACGCCGCCGCGCGACCGTTTGGCGATTAACACGCAGGTCGTCCAATTTTCCGAAGGCGTGATTAAATCGGCAATCGAGCTGGAAATGGCGCGAAACGGTCAAGTCTTTTTTATTCACAACCGCGTCGAAACCATCGAAACTATCGCCGCGCACGTCAAAAACATCGTGCCGGATGCGCGAATCGTCATCGCGCACGGACAGATGAACGAAAAGGAAATGGAAAATGCCGTGCTCGATTTTGTCGCTTATAAATTCGACGTGCTGGTCGCCACGACGATCATCGAAAACGGCATTGATATTCCGCGGGCGAATACGATTATCATCAATCGCGCCGATAATTACGGCTTGTCGCAGCTTTATCAACTGCGCGGCCGGGTCGGACGTTCAAACCGCCGTGCCTACGCTTATCTTTTGATTCCGTCCGAATTAGAATTAACGCCGATTGCGCGTCGCC
Organism: Actinomycetota bacterium; assembly: GCA_040005005.1. GTDB lineage: Bacteria > Acidobacteriota > Blastocatellia > Pyrinomonadales > Pyrinomonadaceae > JAFDVJ01. Next base: position 15,667 of record JBDTZT010000007.1, on the reverse strand, counting down.
GTCTTTCGGCGATTCGTGAATTTTCGGATTTGGGCGCGGGTTTTCGCATCGCCGCGCTCGATCTGGAACTGCGCGGCGCGGGAAATATCTTGGGCGGTCAGCAATCGGGCCAGCTCGACGCGCTCGGTTTTGACCTTTACACAAAAATGCTCGAGCGCACGATAATGGAACTCAAAGGCGAAACCGTTGAGGACGAAATCAGCGTTTCGCTCAACTTGGGCGTTGACGTTTCGATTCCGCAGAATTACATTAATGAAACTTCGCAACGCCTGCGCACTTACAAACGCATCTCAAGCGCCGATTCGAAAGAAAAACTTTTGGGAATCTACAACGAAATTCAGGACCGCTACGGAAAAATTCCCGAAGCGGTCAATAATTTGTTTGATTATGCGCGTCTCAGAAAACTCGCCGAAGCAATGCAAATCGTTTCGGTGGACAAAACAAACAACGGTTTCGCCGTCAAACTGAGCGAAAATGCGCACGTTGCGCCCGAAAAATTAATGCAGATTTTATCCGATTACGAAGGCTCGGTTTTTTCGCCGAATGGGATTCTGCGTGTCGTGACAAATGCCGAAAATCCAATCGAAATGGCACTCGAAATATTAATAAAAATTCAGGCTTAAACCTCAAAATTCTCGAAGCTCATACTACTTCTCGCATCTTCAATAATTAGAAGCTATTTCAAAATCAGGCAATGCAAATTATCGCGTAGCGATTCATTGAGTTTAGACGTGTCTTTTAAAGCACGGTAATTTATGAGATAACTTGCGTCGCTGACGCGACTTAAAAACAATTTTGAGATAGCTTCTAATCCAAAATTTCCAAAATCGATTAAAAAATATAAAAATGCTTTTGAGTTTGTAAACTTCAGTCGCAACTTTTTTTTACAAAACTTTAAATCTTGATATAAAATAGGACAAACCCGAAAATAATTTATGAGCATCGAAAGAATTTGGGAAAAAGTTAGAAATTGGCTCGACCAAAATCAGGACGAGGAGATTCTGGAGAAATCCGTCAGAACAACCGCTTCGACCATAGCTGAAAAACAGGTCACACAGCTTTTAATAAACATTAAAAGCAAGGCATTAAATATCAAAACGATTCATATCGAAGGTGAATTTTATTTGCCGCCTGTTTATAAGGTTTATATAAGTTCTTTCGATTACAACAATCTGCTTCAGAGTGAACGCGAATTTACCGAGCGAAAGCTGGAGGAAATTATTCTGATAGACGCCAAAAAAACAGCCCAAGGTGCAAAATTAACGACTGAAAAACTCAAAGTTAAAATTCTCGAAAATCCGACTCTCGAAAATGGAGAAGTAGTTGTTTTTACCTCGGACAGTTTGGACGCCGCTGCCGATACAAAAGCGTTTCAAAATGACGATAAAACGGTCGAGATTGAAGAAAGCGGGACGATTGATGTCGAGGATGTTGATTTTGAACCGCTTTATTGGTTAGAAGTTTGGGAAGATGAAAAAAAGATTGGTGAATTCCCAATCTTGAAAAAACATATTACCATCGGGCGCGCGACTAAAGATAGTGCCGCTAATGTTCGTCTGAGTACCGAAAACAAAGCCATCAGCAGTTTGCACGCGGCTATAAAATACGTTTCGAAAAGCGATATAACGATCGAAGCGATGCATAAAAACATCACGAAGGTCGGAAATACCATCATTTCAAACGGTAAGCCTGATTTGCCCCGCGAATCAAAACTAGATGAAGGTGACAAGATTCAAATTTTCAATTACAGGTTGATGATTCGTTTTGAATAATTATGAACGAAGGCGATTATATTCGTGGATATAGACTCAAGCAAGAAATCGGACGCGGAAGTTACGGTGATGTCTGGCTTGCCGAGAAACAAATGGATTTTGGCGGCGCCACGATTTATTATGCCTTGAAGTTTTTGCGAAACAAGAATGAGGAAGGAGTTGACATCGAAAAGGTCATTAAAGAAATCGTTGTCTGGACAAAGGCGAGTTCTCATTCCAACGTCATTTCGATTCGAGATTCTTTCACCGAGCACGGAAAATACATAATTGTTAGCGATTACGCCGACGGAGGTTCTCTCAAAAATAGAGATTTTTCGTTTGAAGAAGCCGTCAAAATAATTGAAAGCGTGCTCGCCGGCATCGAGTATCTTCACACTATACCGCTGATTCACCGCGATATAAAACCCGAAAACATACTGCTCAAAAACGGCGTGGCTTGTATCAGCGATTTTGGACTGGCAAGAGAATTTGATAAAACACAAAGCACGGGATTGGGCGGCTCGATAAACTATTTCTCACCGGAAATGGCGAAAAAGGAACTTGATAACGAAGAGCACGAAAGAAACCCGCTCGATGATTTGTGGGCAACTGCGGTCACGTTTTATCAATTAATCACCGGCGATTTACCTTTCAAAAAACTGGGTCATATCATTAAATGCCAGCGAGAACCTTTTCCCGAAAATTTTCCAACCGAAATCATCGGATTTTTCAACAAGGCGTTTCATAAAAATCGCAGAAGACGTTTTCAATCGGCGAAAAAAATGCGCGCGGACCTGCGAAAAGCCGTTTATCCGGAAGCCGGGTATGAAGATAAAATTGAAGAGTTGACACTTCAATTTAATATTTTACAAATCAAGATTTTAGAATCGCAAAACAATGCGAACCTGCTTTATAAAATGGTTGCCGAAGAACGAATTAAATCTCAGCAGCTAGCCGCGGCAAGGCAGGAAGTTGAAAAAAAATCATTAGCCGAAAAGGAAAATGTCCAAAAACTTCAAGACCAAACCGGCATTTTGCAGAATGAATTGCAGAACCTCCGGGAACAGATGGAGAAAATAACCGCCGAAAATGTGAAACTGAAAAAACATCTGCGGGTTTTGAGAAACGAATATACGCTGCCCTTATCTAAAAAACGAGAAGATAAAGGCAAGACCTTACAGCCTATTCAGCTCGAAAAATCATTCTTTAATGCGGGAGACGATTTTCTTAACAAAAGGCAATATGATCAGGCAATCAATCAATTTACGGAAGCAATAAAATTGAATTCAGGAAACCCCAATGCTTACTTTAAGCGCGGAATTGCCTACAACGGACGCGGAGCGGCTTACGGCGATACGGAAGATTATGATAATGCTATCCAAGACTACTACCAGGCGACTGTCTTAAAAGGAAACAACGCAAAGGGTTTCAGCAATCGCGAAGGAGCCTGCGAAAACAACGGTCACTATAAAAAATCTATTTACAGCACGCACAAACAATCTATCAAAGACTATAAAAGGTTGCTTAAGCTTAATCCGATATTTAATAGCGCTCATAACGAGCTAAAAAAAGCAAAAAAGGAAAGACGCGGTGAAATCTTGAAATTTATGCTAAAGTGGTCGGCGCTTTTACTGGCATTTTCGGGATTATATATTTCAACTTACAAATTTACCCAACCCGTGGCATCAAATACGGCAAGTTTTTTGAGACATAATTTTTATGATTTGGGGCAAGTCGGAGAAAAAGCGGTTTTCGCTCTTTTTATGGCAGCTGGTATCGCTTTATCCCTACTTTTTGTAATCGGACTGGCAACGTTTCTTAAAAACGCTTTGCACTCCCACGTATCAGAAAGAGCAGTTTTTATAGCTTTTTCCGGCGTCGGATTATTACTTAGCGTTTACATTATCCATTCTTTCTTTTTTACGAATAACTATTATCAGGCGGCTAATGATTGTTACGAGAAAAAAGATTATGTTTGTGCGGTTGAAAATTATACAGCCACTATTAATTGGTCGGCGAAATACTGGCTGACGAGCGAAAACGAGGCTTACAGCGGCAGAGGAAATGCCTATTTGAAGATGGGCGATGTCGAGCGGGCGGTAAAAGATTACAATGAGGCAGTCAAATTAAATCCAAATGACGCAAATGCCGCTGAAAATCTAAAACTTGCTAATAATTTTAGACAAAAAAAATCTGATCAACATTGACTCTAAAACAAAATCAGGAAGGCGTTTTTTGTCGCACGAAAATTTAAGCTACGCCGCGACTGCCTAAATTATTTGAATGCGTCAGACTTTTAACGAAACCCGAACAAATTGAGCAAAACAATCGCCGAAAAAGATTCGCCGGAAATCTATGAAACCATCAAAGTTCTGCGTTGGTGGAATATGATTTTCCTCGGCAAAGGCTCCGCCTTACGCCAAGTCATTCACGCCGCGATCAGCATCGCGCTACGGCTTTTTTTCCGCCGGATCGAAACGAGCAACGTCGAAACAGTTCCGCGCATTGACCCGCTAATTTTTGTGCTCAATCATCCGAACGGTCTGGTTGATCCGGCACTCGTTTTTGTCAGCTTGCCGCGCCGCGTTTCATTTCTGGCAAAATCTACGCTTTTTACGATTCCGATCGGCGGCGCGATCATTCGGGCGCTCGAGGCCTTGCCTGTTTATCGCCGGATTGACGCGGACGGCGAGATGTCAAAAAACCAGGAAACCTTTCGCATTTGCCGACAATTTCTTGCCGAAAATCGCTGTATCGCTATTTTCCCCGAAGGAATTTCGCATGACGAAACAAAGCTTAAACCGATCAAAACCGGCGCGGCTAGAATTGCTTTGGGCGCGTTGGGAGTGCAGAGTGCAGAGTGCAGAGTGCAAAGTTTACAGGAGAATAAAACTGAGAACCGATCACTTAATACTAACCATATTGATTTAAAGATTATGGCGGTCGGACTTTTTTACACTTCAAAAACGGCGTTTCGGAGCGAGGTTTTGATTCGTTACGGCGAGATTTTGGAGGTTGCGCCGGTCGAACTCGACGAAAACGGCGAACCGCCGCACGACGAAGTTCAAAAATTAACCGACAAAATCGAAACTATCTTGAGAAACGTTACATTGAATCTCGAATCGCAAGCCGAACTCGACAGGGTTTTGAAAGCCGAAGCCTTGTTTTCGTCGGTTTATGAAAACCTTTTGTTCAAGGAAACTTTGACGCAATCGTTTCAACGCCTGCAAAATCTCGCCGGAAAATACAAACTTTTGGGGAAAAACGAACCCGCCAAGATGCGCGAATTAAGCGATAAAATCACGGCATACGAAGACGTTTTGAAAACCAGCGGCGTGACGGCGGAAAGCCTTTCGGTTCTGCAGCATCCGACGTGGTATGTTTTCAGATATTTGATTTTGCGGCTTTTTCTCGTCGGGTTGCTTGCGCCGCTTGCCGTCATCGGCGTGATAATTCATTCGCCGGCGTTTGTTTTCTCGAATTTTATCGGTTTGATGTTCAAAACTCACGGCGCCGACACCGCCGGTTCGACTTATAAAATCGTTGCGGCGATGGTTTTTATGCCGCTGACATGGCTGATTACCGCGCTCATAATTTTGTATTTTTTCGGCTGGCAAATCGCGCTTCTTTCGATTCCGCTGACGATTTTGTGCGGGTACGTCGCGCTTCGTTCGTCGGAAACGCTGATTGATTTAACGGTTTGGCTCAAATCGGCGTGGCTTTTGTTTCGCCAGCGCGGATTGTTTCTGCGCCTGCTTTTCGAGCGCGAAACTCTGCAAAAGGAAATCGGCGAATTGATTGAAAAGAATTGAAGCAAAAAAAGAATTGGAACGCGGATGAAAGCGGATTAGCGCGGATTATTCAAAAGTTTTCAAAACAAATTCTCGGTCAATCCGTGAAATCCGTGTTCATCCGCATTCTATTTTTTTTCCGTTCTGAAAAAAATGAAAGTTTTTCTTTATACCGGTTTCGCGCTCGTTTGTTTCGCCCTTAATTCGATTTTGTGCCGGCTTGCGCTTGGCGCGGAAGCGATTGACGCGGCGGGTTTTACGTTGATTCGCCTGGTTTCGGGGGCGGCGACGCTTTTTGTGATCTTTTCGTTTTTTGGCAGCAAAGATGCGGAAATGAAACAGGGAAATTGGTTTTCGGCGTTTTTGCTTTTTGCCTACGCAATTTGCTTTTCGTTTGCTTACCTCGGGTTGACGGCCGGAACAGGATCGTTGATTTTGTTCGGCTCGGTGCAGTTGACAATGATTATCGCCGCGCTTGTGAAAGGCGAAAGACCACGAATTTTTGAATGGTTCGGTTTGATTTTGGCGTTCGGCGGACTTATCTATCTGGTCTTTCCCGGACTTGCCGCGCCGCCGCCGGTTCATTCGGTTTTGATGGCTTTAGCGGGAATTGCGTGGGGATTTTATACTTTGCGCGGGCGCGAAAGCACAAATCCTTTGGGCGATACTTCGGGCAACTTTTTGCGCTCGGTGCCGCTGGTGATTTTGGCGGCGTTACCGTTTTTAGCCCGGGTTCATCTTTCGCCGAAAGGAATTCTACTGGCGGTTTTGTCGGGCGCGGCGGCGTCGGGAATCGGTTATTCGGTCTGGTATGCCGCGCTCAAATTTCACACCGCGACGCGGGCGGCAGTTCTCCAGCTGACGGTTCCGGCCATCGCCGCTCTCGGCGGCGTGATTTTTTTGTCGGAAACCGTTTCGATGCGTCTTTGGCTGGCCAGCGGTCTGATCCTCGGCGGAATAGGTTTGGTGATTTTTGGAAAGAAAAGATAGACAACCGATTACACGGATTGCACTGATTGAAAAACAAAAAATAAATTCTGTGTAATCCATGTAATCGGTTGTCTGAAAAAAACTTGAATTTATTCTTTCTCTCCAATGACGAGCGTGGCTTTGACCGAAAAGCAAAACGTCAACGCGACATCTTCGGCATCAATCAGTCCGGCCAGTTTTTTGGTCGCTTTTGTTTGCTCTTTTTTACTCAAAGATTTAAACCAAACGGGCAAAAGAAAATTGGCGATGAGCGGTGAATTGACAAATTCCTGACCGTTTTTATAGTCAAACAATTCGTTTTGGGTGTGCGTTTCAATATTCGCAAGTCCGGCATTTTTGGCAATTTCTTCGATTCGTGAAATCGTCAGCAGTTCGGCAATCAATTGTTCTGTAACTGCCCCGTTGTCAGCTAAATTCTCGTTGAAGAAAACTTCCCAGAGAAGCGAAAATACCTCGCCGAAACTTCCCGAAGTAACGGTAAAAAACGCGACTTTACCGCCGATTTCCGTAACCCGCACGGCATCTTCGACAAATTCCTGTAAATCGGCGGGACGCACAAAGCTCGCGTCCGCCAAGACCGAATCAAACGATTCATCGGCAAAACCGCCGCGCGAAAAATTAATATCGGCTTGGACGGCAGCGGCTTTGTCACGGGCGATTGTTAATATATCTTCATTTTCGCCGGTCGCAAAAACTTCCGCTTTTTTGCCGATTTTTTTTCGCAGGAGGATGACGTGATTACCGGTTCCGGCGTTGATATAGAGAAAGGTTTTTTCTTTGGAAAATCCGATGTGTTTATCAACCAGGTCGGTAAAGCGCGGTGTCCATTCGCTGTCAATATACAAATCCCGCAAAAACGCGAGTTCTTTTTGTGTCTTGTTCATAGTTCTAATAACTTGCCGGTTACGAAGTGACGATTTTGCGATTGATTCCAGAAGGCGATCAGACCTCCCAAAATTAAAGAGCCGGAATCGTGACAATCGTAAAATTTATCACAGAATTGTTTTATTTGGCAGATCAGAAATTGAAAAATGTGCGGCTGCGCCGGCCGCTTAAACTACCGAAAAGCGAGATTGTTACTGTCGTTCTACTGTTTTCATTGTGGCTCTAATACAGGATATTTTAGCTTTGGCCACGGTTCAGTCGGTCAAATTACTCTCACCGATTAGTTAAATAAACAATCATTTGTTAGAATTTATTGCGTATTCTGTCCCGGCTATTCAAATCAACGCAGGTATTTGTCCCTCTATGATTTATGCATAGTTCCGTCTAACTATATTGCATAGTTTTGGCTATGGCATATATGCAATGACAATTAAGTTTAGCGGAACTATAATCATCCCCACACTCGGCAGTTACCTAATTTTCAGAGGTGCAAATACTGTTAATAATTAAGTTGTTCAATCTTAGGCGAAAACTTTAAGAGACTTCTGCAATGGTCAATAGCGCAGTTTTTATTTCTAAATTGGGTAAATCCGAAGGACGAGTTAAGCGGTTAAATGCTTTTCTTTTCGGACTGAGAGTAGTCATCTGAAGAAAGACACAGGAAATATAATCAGGTCATTTTAGCTTGAATTGGCGCTGGGGTGTTGGGTTAGAGCCCTGACCCATCAGTTCTTACGATGTTTTTTATTATAGGAATGACGGAGAATTCGCAAAATCTTAATTTCTGTTTGAATTTGAAAAGAATAGTAAATAATAAATTGGTTTTACCAATTTCAAAGTAAAGAAATTCTAAAAAGTTTAAATAATCAGGTCAGGAATTTTAATTAATGAAAAAAATCTCGATAAAAGTCGCAGGTGTCGAGGTTGAGCGTTGGCTTTCACGTTTAATGCCTGTGCGAAAAGATTAACAACAAACGTAAGGAGAGAAATTCTATGAGCAAGAAACTTGTTAAAACAGTGCTGGTTATGTTCGTAATAATCTGGATTGGGGCGTTGATTATACCGAACAGTGTGATCGCCCAGATCGGTGGCAGCGGATCAATTCAGGGAACAATAACCGACCCCGGCGGTGCGGTAGTTCCAGGGGTAACCGTGGTCGCAACGAACGTTGCCACGGCGATCGAAACAACGAGACAAACTAATGAGTCGGGTCTTTACGTCATTTCGGCACTACCACCGGGCGAGTATAAGCTGGTAGTTTCAGCCAATGGCTTCCAAACCTTAATTCAGGAGAAAGTTATCGTTGATGCTCTGAGTACGGTGAGTATCAACCTGATTCTGAAAGTCGGGGATGTTAAAGAAACAATCACCGTTGAGGACGCTCCGACTCAATTGAATACTTCCGATGCCCGGCTCGGGACGACGATCCGCAACGAATTATATACCAAATTGCCGCTTGCGATGGGGACGGCGGTCGCCGGCTCCGGCATCGGACAGGGACCCCGAAATCCTGGTGCCTTTATTTTTTTATTGCCCGGAGTCTCCGAGGGTAATCGCTGGGGAACAATAAATGGCGCACAAGGCTTTTCCAAGGATGTTTTCATTGAAGGTGTCCCCATCACCGACCCGATTCAGCAGGGCGAGGGACGGACCATTGCCCTCGGGGTTTCGGTCGAAGCCGTCGAGCAGTTTCAGGTGGAAACGAGCGGAACGGGCGTTGAGTTTAATGGGCAGGGCTCGGAGAACTATACCATCAAATCCGGGAAAAACCAGTTTCACGGCTCGGGGTTCGAATACTTGCGAAATACTATCTTAAACGCGCGGGGGTTCTTTCCGGCGGTTCGTCCGACCGAGCATCAAAACGAATTCGGTTTCACGTTCGGCGGACCGATATTAAAGAAAAAACTTTTCTTCTTTGTCTCTGCTGACGCGTGGCGCTATAAGGTTATCAGCCCGACGCAGTTTGCGTCCGTTCCGACACTGAAAATGCGGCAGGGAGATTTTAGCGAATTGCTGGCTCTGTCAACCCCGGTAATAATCTACGACCCGCTCACCACAGTTGCGGTTCCCGGCGGCTTCTCGCGAACGGCGTTCCCGGGAAATATCATTCCGGCAAACCGCCTTTCAGCAATCTCGCGAGCATATCAAGGACTTTTGCCCGCGCCGACCAACTCAGCACTCCAGAATAATTACCTTGGGTCGGTGCCGGTCGCCTATCATAACGACAGCTTTAACCTGAAAATAGACTACAACCTGACCGCAAATCAGCGTTTATCAGGAATCTATACATATGGCAAAAGAAGTCAGCCCGGTCCCTACCGAGAGATCACTTCCGCCACCCCTCAAACTGTTTTGCCGCTCCCCTACACGGAAACGCGACAGGTCACTGAAATCCCGACCGTATTTCAGTTGAAGCATAGCTGGAGCATTAATTCGAGCCTGGTCAACCAACTGAGCTTCGGCTTCAATCATTTCTTCGTTCCCATCACAAATGTCACCTCAGACGGTAAATGGTCAACCCAGTCCGGACTCCAGGGCTTACCGGCAGGTGATGCCAGCAATGCTTTCCTGGAAGCCGCTTTTGCCGGTCCCAATGCGCCCTCAGGTTGGCGCGGTGTAGGTTCCCGGGATTTCGAAGATAATAATTACAACTACACCTTTCAGGACAGCTTGTTGTGGATAAAGGGCAAACATTCGTTCAAATTTGGTTTCCAATACCAACGAACGGCTGACCATACAAAAACCAACGACACCGGAAGCCTGCTGACCACGAACTTTAGCAATTTACAGACCGCCGGCTTTAACGCCACCGGCGGACTGCTCAACGGTAGCGGTAATGCATATGCCAGTTATTTGTTGGGGGCTTTGAATTCAGCAACCGTCAATGATGATTCGAAAGTCCTAACCATCGCCCAGTTTAGCGGCTATTCATGGTGGGCAGCGGACGACTATAAGGTGAATTCGCGCCTCACCGTGAATCTTGGATTACGCCACGATATTATGCTGCCTTATACGGAGGCGGGCAACAACTTCACTTACCTTGACATTAATGCTCCCAACCCGGCAGCCGGAGGGCGTTTGGGAGCCTTGCGGTTCGGCGGAAATAATGCGCCTGATGCCATCAGCTGTAAATGCAGCCAGATTATCAACACTTATTACAGGGCTCTCGGACCGCGCGTCGGATTTGCATTCAGCCTTAATGATAAAACGGTGTTGCGCGGGGGCTACGGGATTATGTATTCGCGCAGCGGCGCGGTCGGTGGGCGTGACGGAGCGCGGATCGGAACGGGCCTCGTTGGAATTAACGCCAGTGCTCCGATTGTCAGTCCGAACGGTTCATTCACGCCGGCGCTTTATTGGCAAAATGGCATTCCGGCTTACGCGAGAGGTCCGATCTATAGTGAAACCTATCAGACCGGCTTCAACGGAACCGGGTCGGGCGGTGCGGTGACCTTTGGCGACCCGAACAGCCAGCCGCCTCGCTACCAGAATTGGAATCTTTCGATCCAGCGTTCGCTCACCCCTTCGTTGGTCGTCACCGCCGCCTATGTCGGAAGCAATGGCAAGCAGCTGCGAGGAGGCGGACGCGGCATTTATTCAAATCAGTTAGATCCCAAATATTTGGTTTTAGGGAATCTCCTCAATTCAACGGCAAACCCCGCCAACATTGCCTTAGCGCAGGCAATTGTGCCGGGTGTCGGGCTGCCGTTCCCGACTTTTGTCGGGACCATCGCACAGATGCTCCGCCCGTTCCCGCAGTATAGCAGCGTCACGGATGTTTACGGCGATGTCGGTCAATCGAACTACAACGCCCTGCAGGTTTCCGTCCAGCAACGCCTTTCACACGGGCTGACCTTTAATCTGAACTATACTTTCAGTAAAGCACTCGGCACTATTAACGGAAATCGGAGTGCGTATCTGCAGGAGAAAAATCTTTCCACGACCGATCAGCCGCACATCTTAAACGCATTCTACTCTTACCAACTGCCGTTTGGAAAAGGAAAAATGTTCAACCCCGATAATAAGATAATCCGGTCAATAATCAGCGGCTGGGAACTTTCCGGTATCACCCGGACTTCCTCGGGTTTCCCGCTCGGTCCGTTCACGGCGACTTGTAATGTTCCTCAGGCGGGAACTTGTTGGGCAAGTTACAATCCAAACTTTACCGGGAATGTGCGGCTCAAAGGAGACGGCGGTGCCACTCCCTTTATTAATGTAAATGCTTTCGTCTCGCCGGCTTCGTTCACCTACGGAAACACTCCTGCGACCGGTGCCTACGGGCTTCGCAACCCGCACTTCTTTAATCAGGATCTAAGCCTGACACGGAATTTTCAAGTCCGCGAGAATTTACGGTTTGTGTTCGGTGCCGATGCGTTCAACCTTTTCAATAATGTTCGTTTCGGAACCATAAATACGAACATTACAAATGTTAACTTCGGCAAGGCCGCCGCGCAGGTCAATTTGGCGCGGGTGTTCCAGTTTAAGTTCAGGGTTGAATTCTAATCACAATAAATACGGCGTAGCAGACCGAGGTCTGCTGCGCCGTATCTTTTAACAAAGGAATATCTTCGATTTTTTCGAGCGATGCTCCGATGAGGACTTGGATGAAAATATTGAAAGGGTAAAGAATCTGAGCGATCCGCCCCGGATTCTGTTTCCCCGTATCCCGGTAAATGAAATTACAATAAATATGGCATCTCGACGGCATTGATGCGCAAACTCATCCGGCAACTTACAAGTCGCCCGATAATTTCGACTATCAGGGCTTAACCCGCTAATTTAAGGAGGAAAATTATACCGATGATTTGGCGAAATTATTTAGACACTCTTGTACCAAACGTATTGCTCCGGCTGCCCGACCTGGAGTTAAGCGATTAACATGACTGTTGCCCCGACCATTTTTAAACAAAACGGCAATAACATCTCCGAAGATGTTATTTTGCGGCTCAACGAAATGATGAAGCGCGGCGAAATCCTGCCGGGCGGACGATTGCCTCCCGAACGAGATCTGGCGAAAACACTTGGTGTTTCACGTCCGACCCTGCGTTCCGGAATACGTTCGCTGACGGCTATCGGAATCCTGCGTTCACGGCAGGGGGCCGGCACATTTGTCGTTGAGGCGAGCGAATCGCCGTCGTTCGACAGCGATCAATTTCGCTTACTGGCGGCAGTTCACGGATTTACTTCCGATGAGATGTTTGAAGCGAGGTTGTATCTCGAAATGTATATCGCTGCGCTGGCGGCTGAACGCGCGACCAGCGAACAGATGACGCGATTGGCAGAAGAAATCGCCGGAATGTTTGCTTCACCGGATGAACCGGAGCAATTTTTGATCCATGATATGAAATTTCATCAAACGATTGCCGCAGCTTCCAACAACCGGATTTTAACCGCCTTGATGAATATGGTCACGCAGATTCTTTTTGAAGGAAGGTGCAAAACGGTTAATCGCGCTACCGATCTGAAGGAATCGGCTGAAATGCACCACCAAATCTATCTGGCTATTCGGAAGCGAAATCCTGAGGCCGCCGGCAAGACAATGCGCGACCACTTGATAGAAACCCAAAAGGCGCAGCAACTTGAAATGTCGAAAGACGCGGCGGAATTTATTAACGGAAACAAAACTAACGGCACAAAATGAGTATTTTTATGAGTTTAAAGGCAGTTGATATTGATGTTGGCTAATTCTGCTTTTCAGTAAACGAAATGAAAAAATTCAACTTCATTTAAACTGTCGCGACCACTTTTGCTATGATATACAGAAAATGCAAATCAAGTGTAGAGATACTTTATCAATTCGGCTTGTTTTCTCTGCGTTCTTTGCGCCTTTGCGTGAGAAAAATCTCTCTCAATAATTGTATATTTTCGATATAAACCGGCAATAATTTCACGCAAAGTTTTTTTACTCTTGATTCAAATAGAAAAGGCAAATACATTATGAAATACACATTCGCGGTCATTATACTTTTGCTAACCGTTTCTTTTCGTATTCACGCCCAAACGCCGGAACCTCCGCTTGAATGGATTGACCCGGATACCGGACACCGGATCGTTCGACTATCGCGCGAACCGGGCAGCGAGAGTCTTTATTTTCATCAAAACGCCTACACCAGTGAAGGCGACAAACTGATTATGACCTCGCCGACCGGAGTTTATACCTTCAATTTCAAGACGCGCGAGATTGAGAAGGTCGTTGACGGGAAAGTGAATGTGATTGTTGTCGGCCGAAAGACGCGGCAGGTTTATTACACAAAAACCGGCGTAATTTATGCGACCAATCTCGATACCCGTGCGACCAAAGAAATTGTCAAACTGCCCTTTCGCGGCGGCGTTTCTTCGCTAAATGCCGATGAAACGCTGCTTCTCGGTGTCCGTAATGAATCTGACGACCAATCGAATACAAATAATGTTTACGCCAATCAGAACGGTCAGCGACCGATCGGTGCGAATCCCGACTTACCGCCGCAATTAGGCCCTGACGGCAAACCATTGACTTACGCCGAACGGAAAGAGGTGATGATGAATAATCGCCTCAATCAGCGGATCCCGATGCTGATGTACACGGTCAATACACAAACCGGCGAGGTCAAAACGATTCTGCGCTCGACCGATTGGCTTGGTCACCTGCAATTTTCGCCGACCGATCCGGGCCTCATAATGTTTTGTCACGAAGGCCCTTGGCACCGGGTTGACCGCATCTGGACGATCCGCACCGACGGCACCAATCTGATAAAGATTCACGCCCGCACGATGAATATGGAGATTGCCGGACACGAATTTTTCAGCGATGACGGCAAAATAATCTGGTACGATCTGCAAACGCCGCGCGGCGAGGACTTCTGGGTCGCGGGCTACGAGATCGCGACGGGAAAAAGAACCTGGTATCACCTGCAGCGTGACGAGTGGTCAGTCCATTTTAATGTCTCGCGGGACGGAACGCTGTTCGGCGGCGACGGCGGCGACAGCGAAATGGTCGCCCACGCCAAAGACGGAAAGTGGATCTATCTTTTTCGCCCGGAGTTGATTCCCGATGTCGCCGGCATCAAAAATCCGAATTCCGATGATTTGATCAAGACCGGATTTTTCAGGTCGGAGCGCCTTGTCAATATGTCAAAACACAATTATCAGCTTGAGCCGAATATGTCGTTCACGCCCGACGGACAATGGGTTGTTTTCCGCTCGAATATGTTCGGGCCAACTCAGGTTTTTGCCGTCGAAATTAAGAAGGCAAAATAATGCGCGGATTTTTAATTTTTGGAAAATCACCACTGTATAATTTAAGTTTTTATAGACTTTGATTTCGCTTTGCCTCTCAGGCGGGAAATAATTTTTTTGTGAATTTTCGATGCCGTGAAAAATAGTTCCCGCCTGAGAGGCAAAGGCGAAAAGATTAAAACTATAAAAAAATTAAATTACAAATTAATCAAAAAGTTCGACAAAATTGTGATTTTGATAAAAAGCATTATGAAACAATTTTTATCGGCAATTCTGGGAATTTTAGCAGTCCAATTGACGATCTTGATAACTCTTCAGGCGCAGGGAACAAACCCGCCGGTAATTCCGCCGCCGTTTACTTCTCCGGCGGAAGTTTATTCGGGTGTGAGCGGCGCGGGTTCCGCCATTATCGGCGACGGCAGCGGCGGTTGGCGCAGCGGTGCGGAAGGTGTTTACTACAAGGGCGCGAATCCGAAAAAAGGATGGTTGCTGAATTTTGACGGAATGGCGACCGGTTCAGCAATCAAAAACGGTTTGCTTCCGCCGCTCAAACCATTGTTGGAATTACACCTCCGCGACACAATAATCCGTTTGGGCGGCGACGGGAATTATTACCTGACGGGTTCGTCCGGCGATAATATTTGGGATCGAAACGATGGTATCGAACTGTGGCAATCGCCTGATTTAAAAACGTGGAAATACCTCGGTTTAGTCTGGAGCATTGAAAAAGACGGAACGTGGGAAAAAGAATGGCGCATTTTACACGGAAAATTAACCCGCAATGTCTGGGCCCCCGAAATCCATTACATCAAGAAAAATTATTACATCACGCTTAGTATGGCGCCGGGCGGAATTGCCATTCTCAAAAGCACGACGGGAAAACCCGAAGGTCCCTACATTCATGCGTTCAGTGCCGATAAACAGGTGGCGGGCGGCATTGATGCAACGCTTTTTGAAGATACGGACGGCAAAGTTTATTTTACATATGGAAGCGCGGCGAGCATCACAAGGTTGAAAGATGATCTGAGCGGATTT
>JBDTZT010000353.1:0-5211 GCA_040005005.1 Actinomycetota bacterium | reverse complement strand
CTTTGTCGCATATTTTCGAGCGGACGGTTTTTTACGTTCTCTGCTCGAACGGCGTCTCGATTTATTACTGTGCGGCGTTTGACCAATTGGCGGCATATCTAAAGGAAGTTCATCCGACGATTATGACTGCCGTGCCGCGTCTTTTCGAGCAGGTTTATCACAAAATCGTCAAAAAAGGGAAATCGGCGGGCGGCTGGAAAACATCGCTTTTCAATTGGGCTTTGGAAGTCGGGCAGGAATATTGGGAAGCCAAAGACACTCATCAATCCATCTCGCCGATTTTGGCGGGAAAACAAGCGATTGCCAGTCGTTTGGTCTTTTCAAAATGGCGCGAAGGGGTCGGCGGAAGTTTACGGTTTTTTGTTTCTGGCGGCGCACCCTTGTCAAAGAAATTGTCTTACGCTTTTTGGGCGGCGGGAATTCCGATTCTGCAAGGCTACGGAATGACCGAAGCGTGCGTCACCTCAGCGAATCGTCCCGAAGACAACAAAGTCGGTTCAATCGGCACGCCGTTTGACGGAATCGAAATGAAAATCGCCGAAAAAGATGGCGAAATTCTGATTCGCGGGCGTAATGTAATGAATAGTTATTACAACAAACCCGAAGAAACCAGCACGGCTTTGGACGAAGCAGGTTTCTATCACACGGGCGATGTCGGCTATGAAGACAAAGACGGACATTTTTACGTGACTGATCGTTTGAAAGATTTGTTTAAATTATCGAACGGAAAATATGTGGCGCCTCTGCAAGTCGAAAGTCTTTTGAAGCAATCACCGCTTGTTTCGCAGGCAATCGTCGTCGGGTCGGGCAGAAAACAGGTTGGCGCACTTATCGTTCCCGATTGGGAAACCTTGAAACAAACTCTCAAAGACGAAGGTATCAGAGCGGAAGGTTCGCGCGAAGAACTTTGCGAAAATCTGCACGTTATCAAGCGCGTCCAGAAAGATGCGGTTGATTTAACACGGGAATTAAATGATTACGAAAGAGTCAAAAGAGTGTACTTGCTGCCGCGCGAATTTTCGATTGATAAAGGCGAAATGACTCCGACGCTCAAGATAAAACGCGGCGTGATTGACGAAAAATACGAAGAAGCGGTTGATGAAATTTGCGGAAGTTAAGTTGATTTCGAAGGTGGAATTTGGGGGTTTGGATTAAAATATTACTCAAAAATCGACAAATTTTGAATCTTCTTTTTCGCTAAAAAGCCTTGTGAGCAATGAGTTATCTCTGTGTCTATTGCTCAAAAGTGCTTCGGCAAGCTCAAAAAGCGGCGGCGGAATTTCGGTTCCCTCAACCTTTACTTCGTCTTGTGGATAGTGATTATAAAACTCAACCTCAGAGGCGCAAAACTCACAAAACCTCAAATGGATCGTGATTCGTTCTTTCTCTCCGGTCGGGATTTTACTCGTCTGATATGCCAGCAAATCGCTTGACAACGGACAGGTTGGACTTTTACGAAAGTTAGTCATTTTTAATGGAATCATAAAATGAATTTTTAGAAAATTCTCCCTGGTCAATACAAAAATACGACGAGGGAAATTCTATACTGTTACAAGAAAAATAAATCTGTAATGCTGCTCTGCTTCCAAAACAATATTGATAAAAAGTAAAAAAAATCTTTTCAATTGTTCCGATTCCTGTGAAATTTACACTATAAGTTCAATAAACAGTTGGTTTATCATAATGCGTTAAACAAATAAAAAAAATGTAAAAAATAGTTGCTCAATTTCCCAATAATTGCTAACATCATAATTGTAGTTGGTTTGGAACAAAACAGTATTCCGCATCAACTACCCGCCAAATTAATCGCATAGCTCGGCGTTTAATTTAAAAGGTTTTACCCTTCTCAAAATTAACGAAAAATTACTGAAGGCTTTGCGGAGTAATCTCAATCGGGAAGAGATTTCCGCTGGCAGAGCAGGGCAGGGCATTGCTACCAAATAAAATACAAATCACAAGAATAAATAATCGGACAGAACTTTTTATGAGTGCAATCAAACAGCAGGAACGTCTTCCAAAGACGATACAAAACCGTCAGATAAAGGTTGGAAAATGGACGGAAAGCCTCAAGATTTCCGACGTTAACCGAATCTGGACGGAATTGCATCGGATCGTTTCTTCGCATCCATTGGTCAGAGCTTCAAAGAGTGCGGGATTTCTTATCGAAGAAGGCAAATACAACGCCTACACAGATTTAACACAGGAACTTTTTGTCGCGTTACTCAGCAAAGAGCGTTTTCAGCATTATCTCGACACGGGTATGACGGACGCGGAAATCGAAGCGGAAATCAGTCAGATCGAACTGACCAATCTGCTCACGGCGGAACTTCGTAAACGCTATCCCGAAAGCTATCGGCTGGCGCGGCGCGTTTCGACGCTGATTCAGACCAGCAAGACATTTAAACGTTTTGACAATATAAACACGCCTGATATTCACCGCCGTTTAGCCGACCGAACATATGGTCTGGCGGATTGGGTTGATAAAAAGACGCGCCGCAACGTGCAGGAAATGGAAGAACGCGTCAAAGTTGTTTCATTTCACAGCCGCGATACGCGAATGGTCGGCTGCACAGGCGACGCGCAAATCGTCATCAGCAATGTTGAATTGGAAAAGTTGATCGTCAAAGTTTTCAAAGCGATTGATTCGCCGGTTGACGTTCGTTCATTGCGTTCGTTTGTGATGTCGCGCCTTCCCGTAATGGATATTTATCTGGTTCCGATCGGCGGCACCGGCAGCGATGATGACGAAAATAAATATGAATTTGAACACGCCGACACGCGTGAAAATCCGGAACAAGGTTTTTTGCGGCAGGAAGCTGAAACACTCGCCGCCGACTTTGTTGACGGATTTCTGAAAAACCTTAATAAATCAGTGCGCGGCAAAGCCAAACAATATGATCGAATGATCAGCGTTTTGTGGCACTGTTATTTGACGAATAATGGCGGAACACAGCTCGAAGTTGCGGAAATGCTCGGCGTTTCGGATTCGCTGGTTTCCGATTATCGCAAACGCATCGAATCAAATCTCCAAAATCTTTCTTTTAACGGCGTGAACGAAGCGCGGCAGTTTGAAAAGGCCTTGAAACAAAAAGTCCACGACATCATTTCTTACGAAGATGAGCAGGTTGCCGTTTGAAATTTACTCATTTCATCTCCGAACTTTTTATCAATAAACAACGAAAGTATTAAGATGCCATTCGAGAATTTTTTTATCAACCCCAAAAGATTAAATCCACCGCCGCCTTTGCCACTGAACGCGATGACGCAAAAATTGATTGATGTCTGCCGACAAAACAAAAAGCTCCGATTACAAAAGCCTTACGCCGACAGCTAAAACCGGTGGCATCAACTCACCCGACGAAACCTCGCTCAAACCTCGCGGAAACTCACAAGACAAAACTCACCAAGAAAACTTACTAAACCTGAAACCTCGCCATCACATTCAGGAACTTGAAAACTCACCGGACCTAACTTACCCCTACCTCAAAACCCCAAATAAATTTCCGTCTGAATCGTTTAGTTCAAACTTTGAAACAACGGCGCAGACGGAAATTTTTATTGCACCTGAAAACAATTCAGAACCGTCGGCAGATTTCCCTTTCGCCGAACAGCAAAAACGCCGAAAAAAAGAAAAAAAGAAAGAAAAAGACCGCCAACTTTTAAGCCGCGACAATTGGCTGATGCGAAACGGTCACGCCTTCAGTTATCTCGGACTTTACCTTTTTTCGGTTCTCGTTTTGTTTCGTCCGTATGAACTGGTCAGTTCGCTCTCGTTTCTTTCGGCGACGGCGTTTTATTTTGCGCTGGCGACCCTTTTCATTTACATTCCGACACAGCTTGCGACCGAAGGAAATCTGACGGTTTTATCAACCGAAGTTAAGGCAATTCTCGCGCTGACATTGCTCGCGTTTTTGACAATGCCGATTGCCAAAGACCCGCCGACCGCGTGGGCGACCTTTAACGATACTTTTATCAAAGCCGTCTTAATGTTTATCGTGATGGTCAATGTTTTGCGCAACCGGCGGCGGTTGATGGGATTGATGTGGCTTTCGCTTTCGATGGCGTTTATCCTCAGCTATGAGGCGCTAGACCTTTTTATGAAAGGCGAACTCAAGGTGGAAGGCTACCGCGCTGACGTTGACATCGGCGGAATGTTTGGTAATCCGAACGACTTGGCGCTGCATCTGGTGACGATGATCCCGCTCGCGATTTGTCTGGCAATCGCGTCAAAAAGCAAAATAATGCGCCTCGTTTATTTGGCGATCGCGACGCTTTTTGTGGCGGCAAATTTCGTGACCTATTCACGCGGCGGATTTTTAGGTTTAGTTGCGGCGATGGCAGTTTTGGTTTGGAAACTCGGACGCAAAAATCGGCTTAATGTGAGCGTTATTTCAATAATCATCGGAATTCTAGTGATTTTACTGGCACCCGGAAATTACGGTGTCCGAATTTTGTCAATTTTCGGACTCGCACCGGATCCGGTCGGTTCGAGCGATCAACGGCGCGAACTGCTGGAGCGTTCGATTCTCGTCACGCTCAGAAATCCGTGGGGCATCGGCATCGGAAATTTCCCGATTGTCGGAATTAAGAATCTCGTTACGCATAATGCTTTTACGCAGGTTTCTTCGGAACTCGGTGTGCTCGGACTCATCGCTTACCTGATTTTTATGATCAGTCCGCTCAGAAAACTCGGCGCGATCGAACGCACGCTTTTTGCGAAAGACGAACACGACTGGTTTTATTATATGGCGATCGGATTACAGGCGAGTATTATCGGCTATCTGGTTTCCAGTTTTTTCGTCGCCGTCGCGTATAATTGGTTTATCTATTATTTGATTGCCTACGCAGTGGCTTTCAGAAGAATTTACCAAATCGAAAAAGGCGTCAAGGAAGAAGTAAAAGCAGAGCCGTTAAAGAATTTGCTTGGTTGGAACGGGGCTGAAAATAATGGTTGATAAAATCGCCCAAACAATTTTTTGGCTTGCTCTGGCGGCATTATTTTATGTTTATATCGGCTATCCAATACTTGTTTATCTGATTAGTCGGGCATTCCCGCAAAAAGTAAAACGCGCCGCGTTTGAACCGAAAGTAACGGTTTTGATAACCGCTTACAATGAAGAAAAGGCGATTCGCACGAAACTTGAAAACACGCTCAAAATTGATTATCCCGAAGAAAAAGCAATATTTACACCCTAAAATTAAAAATTATGA
>JBDTZT010000006.1:0-17703 GCA_040005005.1 Actinomycetota bacterium | reverse complement strand
ATTAAAATTCGCGCCGCCACGCAGGGGACAAAACAAACGCCGGTAACCGATGAATTATACGGTTTAAAAAACGGCGGTTTAATTCCATCTGACGGGCAGGGTTGCTGCGGCGGTCAGGGTAATGGAAGACAAGCAGGTCAAGGCAATGACGACGGTAATGGACTCGGACCCGGGAAAAATGGCGGTTCAGGTGATGATGGCAATGGACCGAACGGCGGTAACAGTAAAGATGAAAAAGTTCTGCCAAAAGTAAAAGTCGGTGTCACGGAGGCACTTAAAATCATTTCCAAGCCGCGAGCTAATTACACTGATCTGGCGCGTCAAAATGTGGTTCAGGGAAAAGTAGTGTTAAAAGTTACGTTTCTTGCGAGCGGAGGAATTGGCGCAATTTCGGTTGTGTCCGGTTTGCCGAGCGGTCTGACCGAACAGGCGATCGCCGCCGCCCGGTCCATCAAATTTGAGCCGGCCAAAGCCGGTGGTGTCGCCGTCGCGGTCACAAAAACAATCGAATACACTTTTGCGATTTTTTAACTTTCAGTCCCATGACTCGAAGCTGACATATTTTCAATGATGGAACAGCTACAGTACCGGAATTGTTGTAATTTTTTATAAAGTTCGAAACATTCTGACAACAACTTAATAAAAACCAAACGACTTTAACTCTTTCATTGCAGCCCAAAGCCATCCAATTAATCGGACATTTTTTTTTCCTTTACAAGCAAATTGTTTCACTTTAGAAGATGAATCTGAACTGGATTAGAAATTAATCTTTTGAAAAATCCCGAAATACATTACCAAAATCATAATACTTTTGGATTTTCAACAATTTATTTTTATAAAATAGTCGCCCGTATGAATCGGAACACTGTGTAATGTCAACTCAATCGTGCAAATTTCAAAAAAAATTTTCAAAATTTGCGAGTTTGACTAAGGGTTGAATGATAAATTGCCGGGCGTCCTGCCGGATTCGATCTTTCAATTTTTCATCGGAAATATATTCGACAGGTGATTTTCCGTCAATTCGGGCGAGGTATAAGACAGGTAACAAAGAGCAGATGCGCTTTTCGATTTCTTCAGCTTTTTCCCAATTAACCTGATTTAAGTAATTTGAACTAAAGGATCTGAAGCATTCGAGACAGCCTGCTTTTAATTCCGGAAGAAAGGCCGCCTTGAGTAATAAGTGATTCAAACAAAACGCGGCATCAAATGCCGGATCACCATACCAGGCGGTTTCGGCATCCAGAAATATCGGCGAATTCCTTTTGATTAAAATATTTTTCGGACTGACATCACCGTGAACCAGCGCAATTTTAGTCGCTAAAGTTTTTTCGGCAGCCGATTTGATTGGCGCGGCAAGTTCGGGATGTTTTTCGGCCGTCGCTAATAAATACGGTTCGATTCTGAGCGCATAGAAAAGCGCATCGGTCGCAAATGTTTTGGCAATTCCCGCATTAAAAGCGCTCGCGGCGTGAATTTTTCCTAAAAAATTCCCGACTTGGCCCGCAAATTCCGCATCGGTTTTGCCGTTTAATAATTCGGTTTTCCAAACTTTATGGTCTTGCGGCGGAAGATATTCCATCGCCAGCATTTGCATTTTTGAATCATGGGCAATTGGAAGCGGGACGATTTCGGGGAAATTCTGATGAACAAACTTGAACCATTCCCATTCGAAATTGTTGCGTTCGACCGGTGCCTGCCAATCCGCTTTGACTTTTAAGGTTGCCAAAGCCCGTTTGACACAAATCGTCTTGGCGGGCAATTCAACGCGCCAGATGTCGCTCGAAACGCCGCCTGCAAGCGGTGTCCACGAGGCTTTTTCAATGCGTTTCAGCAAATTATTGCGGAATAAAAATTCGTTTAAATTTTCCATTTTTCCCGCTTTTTCGATTGCAGTATTCTTCATCACCAAAAATTTTCCGCTAACGATTTTATGCCGTAAAAAGGTGCGGTTGATTCTTGTTCGATTCTCAAAAGCTGATTGTATTTGCTTAATCTTTCGGAATTTCTGAATGAACCGATTTTGATTTGCCCGGCGGCGGCTCCGACCGCCAGATCGGCAATAAAATTGTCCTCGGTTTCGCCCGAACGCGCTGAAACAATCGTCGCCAGATTATTTTTCTTCGCTTTTTTGATAACGTCAAGCGTTCCGGTCAAAGTACCGTTTTGATTGAGTTTGATTAAAACCGCATTCGCCGCCTTTTCGTCAATTGCTATCTGCAGCCGATTCAAATTGGTCGCCAGCAAATCATCGCCGACGATTTGGATTTGATTACCGAGTTTTTCGTTTAGAATCTTCCAATTTGCCCAATCTTCTTCCCCGAGCGCGTCTTCGATTGAAACAACCGGAAATTCTTTTGTCCAATCTTTTATCAATTCAATAATTTGGGCGGAAGAATAAAGACGATTTTCTTTGGGGAAATAATAGTCGTTTTGGGTTGTTTCTAAAGTACTGGCCGCCATATCAATCGCAATTAACGCATCTTCAAAAGGCTTTAAACCGGCGTGTTCGAATATTTCCATTAAAAATATTAACGATTCACTGCCCGTTTTGAAAGCCGGACTCAAGCCGCCTTCATCGGCTAATAAAATCGAGAAACCCTTTTCAGCGGCGACATTATTTGCCGCCGAACGAACGCCGGCAATTTGCTGAACAGCATCAGCCATTGAACCGGCGTGCGCCGGAATAAACAAAAAATCCTGGACGTCCATTCTTCTTCCGGCGTGAAGTCCGCCGCTCAAAATATTAACCATCGGCAACGGCATCGTAATTTCAAAGGTTTCGGATAATTCGGCAATCCATTCATAGAGCGGCATTTTTAAAAAATTCGCCGAAGCGCGGCATATTGCCATTGAAACTCCCAAAATAGCATTTGCGCCAAGCCGGGCTAATTGTTCGGTTCCGTCCAAATAACACAGAAATTCGTCAATTTCACGCTGCTCCAAAGCATTTTTTTCGGCTAATTCCGCCGCGATTTCGCCGTTTACATTTTCAACGGCACTTAAAACACTTAATCCATCGTAAAAATTTTCTTCTCCGTCGCGCTTTTCATGAGCTTCAAAAGTGCCGGTTGACGCGCCCGAGGGAACACTGGCGCGCCCGAAACTTCCGTCAGCGAGTTGGACATCCACTTCGATTGTCGGTCGCCCGCGCGAATCAAAAATCTGGCGGGCAACAATTTTATTGATATTTGAAAAATTCATTTCCTCTGGTGAAGACTTATTTTCCGACGGAAAAACCGCCGTCAATTTCAAACGCCGTACCGGTTACAAAAGCAGCTTCGTCACTTGCCAGATAAAGTACCGAAGCAGCGATTTCTTCGGGTCTTGCCATTCTGCCGATCGCCTGCGTGGCCGCCATTTCAGCGTAAGCCTTTTGCGGGTCGGGATATTCGGAGATTCGTTTTTTGACGAACGGCGTTTCGACTCTGCCCGGACAGATTGCGTTGGCGCGGATTCCTTGAAGCGCGTGGTCGAGTGCGATGCATTTCGTAAATCCGACGACCGCAAATTTTGTCGTGCAGTAAGCCAGCCGGTCGCTCACGCCAACGATTCCTCCGATTGAAGAAGTGTTGATGATAACGCCGTATTTTCGGGCGATCATTGACGGCAAAAATGCTTTGGTGAGCGAAAACATTCCGCGCACATTGACCGCGTAAAGCCTGTCCAGATCATCAACCGAAGTCTGCAAGATCGTCCCGACATGACCGATTCCGGCATTGTTCACTAAAATATCGAGGGTGCCTTTTTTATCCAAAACCGTTTTTGCAATTTGTTCGCAATTCTCCTTTTCAGCAACATTCAGTTTTAAGAATGTTGCTTTTTTTGCGCCAATTTCATTTACGACTCTTTGCCCGTTGACGACATCAATATCGGAAACATAAACAAAGGCTCCGGCGTTTGCCAGAGTTTTCGCAATCGCTTCGCCGATGCCCGATGCCGCGCCCGTCACAAGCGCAATTTTATTCGTTAAATCAAACATAAAATTATCCGGCTTTGACCTGATTCGTTAAAATTCCCAAACCTTCGATCTCGACTTCCGCAGTGTCGCCTTCTTTCATAAAAACGGGCGGTTTTCGCGCAAATCCAACGCCCGGCGGAGTTCCCGTCGCAATTATATCGCCGGGTTCCAAGGTGATTGATTTTGACAAAAATTCGATAAGTTCGGGGATTTTGAAAATCAATTGAGCGGTGTTTGAATCCTGTAAAGTTTGCCCATTAAGGCGAAATTGAATTCTCAAGTTGTGCGGGTCCGCAATTTCATCGGTGGTCGCAATAAATTCGCCCATCGGCGCAAATGTGTCGCACGATTTTCCGCGGGTCCATTGTCCGTCCGAGAACTGAAAATCACGCGCCGAAACGTCATTAAAATTCGTGTAGCCGAAAACGTAATTCATCGCTTCTTCTCCTTTGACGTTTTTCGCACGGCGACCGATGATAAAGGCAAATTCGGCTTCGTAATCAACTTGCTCACTCGCTTTCGGCAATAAAATCGGTTGATTTGCGCCAATTACGCAAGTGGCAAATTTCGAGAAAATAATCGGTGAGGTCGGAATTGCCATTCCGCTTTCGGCGGCGTGATCGCGGTAATTCAGACCGATGCAAATGATTTTTCCGGGGCGCGGAACCGGGGCACAAATTTCAATCTCAGCACGTTTTATTTTCTTAAAATAATTTGCCGCGATTGCCGTTTTGGCTTTCTCGTAAAATGCGGATTCCAAATCAAAACAACTTAATATTTCGTTTGCCGACAAATTTTCGTTTGCCGCGATTGAAGTCAGATCAATTATTTCATCGTCTGAAATCAACGCTCCGATTCGATAGTTTTCTTCACCTGAATGCTTCTTAAATGTTAATAGTTTCATCTATTTCTACTGTCTCTTAAAATGTTATTTCGGGCATTCTCGCGTCAGCCGGATCCGCCCAGCGCGTATTCGGCACAATCGGTGACCACTCGGGACGCAGCGGATCTTTGTCGTAATTGTAACCGCCCAGCCGTTTGTAAAGTTCGGCGTATTCCGCCAGTTTGTCGCGGTTCAATTTGACGCCCAACCCCGCGCCCGTCGGAACTTTGATTCGTCCGCTTTGATACTCAAATTTTCCGCCTTCGATGATATCGTCCGTCAAATGATGATAATGAGCATCGGCCGCAAACGTCAAATTTGGAATCACGGCGCCCAAATGCAGCATCGTCGCCAGTTGAATTCCCAGTTCGCCCGATGAGTGAACCGCCACTCCGAGCTGAAAGGTTTCGCAAACGGCGGCCGCTTTGACGCATTGCCGGATGCCGCCCCAAAACGTCGTGTCGAGCAAAATCACATCAACCGCCGTGTCGAGTATATTTGCCGCGAGTTGTTCAAAATTGACCACCACCGTATTTGTCGCAAGCGGCATCCGCACTTTTTCACGCGTCCGGCGCATTCCGTGAAGTCCGAAAACCGGATCTTCCAGATAATCATTGCGAATATCTTCGATCTGCTGTCCGAACCAGATTGCCTGTTCGGTTGACCACGCCGCATTCGGATCAAACCGAAACGAATCGCCGCTTTTCGCGTCAGTTCCTAAGGCTTTGGCTAACTCCCGGTAACATTCCAGCTCATATTCGGGATGAAACACGCCCCCTTTTAATTTATGCGAGGTAAATCCGTATTTCTGTTTCAAATCCTGCGCGTGGGCAACTAATTGTTCAACCGTTCTGACTTCTCCGTGCCCTGTTTTGGGATTCGTGTATCTGAAAAACAAATATGAAGCAAACGGAATTTCCGACTGCAATGCGCCGCCCAAAATTTCATAAACCGGAACATTCCACTTCTGCCCGAGAATATCGAGACAAGCGAATTCGAGTGCGGCTAAAATCTGCGTGCGATTGTTGTAAAGCGAAGCGGTCGGATTGGCGATCTTGAAACGCATTTCTTCAAGGTTTGCCGGATTGTGACCGAGCAAATATGATTTCATCGCGCGAAAAGCCGATTCCGCCGATTCACCGCCGCCGCCCATTTCGCCAAGCCCGATGATGCCTTCATCCGTGCAGACCTCGACGATCGTGCGGACAAATCGGCCCCAATGCGCTCCGGCGGCGTGGCGCAGCGGAGCTTCGAGTGGAACGGTAACGGTCGTTGCTCTGATGTCTGTAATCTTCATTGCGTAATTTTGTTATCCTTCAAAAACTTCCAGATTTCGTTGTAAGCATTGACATAATCGGTTTGCGTGAAACCGCCGTGTCCGCCGTTTTTGATCGTGAAAAGTTCATTTTTAACCTTCGCCTTGTCAAGTTCTGCGTGCAGACGCGTCGCCTGTGAATAGGGCACAACATCATCTTTATCGCCATGAATCGTCAAAATCGGCGGTAAATCGGCGCGAATGTAGGTCAAAGGCGAAACTCTTTTTGCGATTTCGGCCGCATTCGGTTGGCTTCCGATCCACATCATACCGTAATTTTTCAGGTTTTTGCCTTGAATGATGTCGTTGACATCGGTAATTCCATACCAATTGATGATTGCCGCGACATTTAATTTTTCGTCGCCGTAACAATTGTTGTCAAGTCCCGTTCCGCCGGGCAGCATTCCGGTTATCAGCGAAAGATGTCCACCTGCGGAATGTCCGGTCAGAACGATTTTTGTGGTGTCGAAATTCCAAAGTTTGGCGTTGCGAAAAACCCAACGCAAGGCACAACGCGTATCTTCGACCGCCGCCGGAGCGAGCGAATTACTCGCCATTCGATACTCGACATTAACGACGCGCCAGCCTTTTTCGAGAAACGGGAGGAATTGCAAAACGCTTGTTTCCTTGGTCCCGAAAATCCAGCCGCCGCCGTGAATATAAACCAACGTCGGGGTCGGCGTTTTGCTTTCATTCGGATACCAAACGTCGAGTTTCAACTGCGTATTGTTCGCCGCGCCGTAAATAATGTCAGGCTGAACCCAATAACGCGCTCCGCCTTCGGTCGAAAAAACGCTCGTCGGCTGATCTTGTGCCTGAACAACCAAAACTGATAACAGGAAAACTAAACTCAACCGGATATATTTCATATTAGGATTTCACATCTGCGATTTGGAAACTACCTTTTGCTCACGAAATACACGAATCAAACTAAAAATATTTTGATATATTTTCGTGATTTTCGGGTGTTTCGTGGGCAAAATTACGGGGGTTTCAAACTTTACTTTGAAGCCGGTTTGACACCGTTTTTCGCCGCCGTATAGATTTTTCCCTGATAATTGATGTTTCGAAGCTCGGCGCGTTCATCGAATTTGCCGAAATTCGGTTTCGCCGTAATTTCGCCGAAAAGTCCGGCGTTGATTCCGAAAATCGAATCAACGACGGGCTCGAGATAATTACAACCCGAAACACACGCCCCGTCATTAATAAACGGTTGGTCGCTGGGTGCTTTGATCGCGCCGCCATTTGATTCAGGCGCCACAAAAGTTTCGGTAAAATGCGCCTGCGCGATCAATCCTTGCTTCATCGTTTTCGCTAAACCTTTGATCCATTCAAAAGCGAGATCGGTTTCGCCCGCGACATACAAACCGCTCAGCGCCAATGCCGCCCAAGCCGTGTAGGCACCCGTCCATTGATGATCGGGGCGAATGCTGAATGTAACGTCCAAATCCCTCGTCGAAAGCGCCCGCATCCAGGTCGGCGTCTGCAGCTCGCGTTTAAAAAATTCGACCATTTCGCGCTTTTGTTTGGGCGGCATCAAATCGCCGATATTGACCAGTGTGGTGCCGAAATCGTAGCAGTGATGGACTTCGTTAAAAGAACCGTCGGGCAAACGGCAGCGCCAGATACCTTTGCCGTCAACATAAAGTTCCTGGACGCGTTTGCCGAGTTCGGCGGCTTCTTTCAGCATCGCGGCCGCTTTTTGTTTCTGTCCTTTGAAATCGAGCAATTCGGCGGCAAAACGCAAATTATAAACATTCGCCGCGTTAAGTCCGGCGACTTCGTGAACATAACTTGAAACTGCTTCGAGCAAATTATTGACGCCGCCGTAATCGGCTAAACCGTGTTTGTTCGTATCGAGTTCGCGCCAATGTTCGGCGTAATCAATCAAATGCTCAAAAACAGTTTTTTCGCCGACTTTTTTGTCGAGCCACGCTTTATCGCCCGTCCAGCGCAGATATTCTTTCGCCATTCGCGACATCGCGTAATCGTTGACCGAATACCACGGCCCGATGCCTTGTCCGGTCAGAAATTCCGTGCCGAAATGCTGGTGAACGTCAACCGTCATCCATGTTTCCATCATCCTTTTAAGGACTTGCGGATCGAGCATCGCGAGCAGCATCGCGCTCAATGAAATGTCCCAGAGAAACGTCGCGGTTTCCCAGTAACGCGGCAAAAGCGTGACATACGTCGTGCCGTAAACCGAATGCGGCGTGGTGCGCCTAAAATAAAGGGCGTGCAGCACGGCCGTGTGATAGAGCTGTTTGACCGAATCATCATTCGTGACCAGCGTCGGCAAATATCCCGAATAGCGTCCGTTGTTTGGGGTAAAAGCCGCGCGCATTTCCGCGTTCCATTCGTCGGTCGTGGCCCGCAAAACCGTGTCAAAATTATTGATCAGCGCGTCGTATTGCTTTTCGACAAACGCCTGATTTTCGCCCAATGAATTGACGAACGTGACGGATTTCGATTCGTTCGGCGCAAGGTCAAATTCGTAAACGAGCCACGACGGAAGAATCTGTTTCGGCGGCGGCGACGCGCCTTGCAAAACAAAGGCTTCGCTATGAACGGCTTTGCACAAAACGGCGCTGCGCTGACTGTCAACTGTCCGCGCATTGTCGTATTCACCAGGCGAATACGCCGCGTTCCAGGGAGCGACGAGCTTTGCCGCGCCGCCGTTGATCGCCAGTTTTATTTCGGTTTGGCGGCGATTTTTCGAGATGTTTTTGACATTAAATTTGACCGCGACCGCCATTGTTTTAAATGGCACGATCATCGTCGAAGTGATTTCCAAATCCTTGTAAACCGTTTTGCGTTCGATGCGGTCAGGCTGCCAGACGAATTCGATCGGCGTTTTGGTCGAGGCAAAATATTCGCCGTCAACAAACAAAATTCCCGTCAGCAGTTCGCCGCCCGATCCTAGCGGCGCGACATTCATTTCGCCTTGCGCAAACGGCGGAAAAGCGATACTTCGGACGGCGACCGCATCAATCGCGGCTTGTGCGCAGCCCCATTGATTCGTCAGTCCGGGCGGATTAAAAAGATCGCCGAATTTATGCGTCATGGTGATTGAGCGCATCGAATCGGTCGTCGGAATATCGGGCAAAGGCGCGGATTTTTGTGCCGTTTCAAGAACCGGATTTTTCTTTCCGAAAACATCAGTTTTCAGCATTGTTCCGGCAGCAATTCCGGCAATTGTCGTTTTTAAGAAATCGCGGCGTTTAAATTTACTCATAATCTATTCAATTTCGATTTTGATGGTTTTTGTTTCAAACGGTTTTAGTTCAACCGTTAAAGGCTTTAGCTTGGTTAAATTTTGTAAGACTTTGCTTTCCGTTAAATTGACAATCGCGGCCGATTTGATTTGAACCGGCAAATTGATTTGCGCCGCCGCGACCGATTTTCCGGCAAATTCCTGCAAACGAATAATGAAAATTTTATTTAGCTGCGGATCGAGCGGCGTGGCGCTGACTTCGCCGCGGACGACCGAATCGGAAATTGATTTCACGTCAACGATCTGCACATTCGGTTGGTCAATCGAAAAGAAACTTGCGGTTAAAATTACCGGTAAGACATCAACAAAATCAGCCCGCAGCGGCAGATTAAAATTTGCGCCGAGCCGCCACGCTTTGATCTCGTCAAACTTTCCGTCGGAGGCGAGCGCATAATCGAAAATGTAATTTCCGGTCAGATTCGGCTCAACCGTTTCGACATTCACCACGCCGAGATCGTGCGTGTCGGCTTGATTTCCCCGGCGCACCGTCCGCGAATAAAGCGTCGCCTCGGGAAGCGGAAATTTTCCAGTAAACATCGCCGGAAACTGTTTCGGCGCATCTTTCGGCTGTAATTTTGTCGCCACAAAACCCGGATAAATCCAGTGAAATGCTTGCCGGTGAGCGAGCAAAGCCGTCGAATTTCCGTCCGTCATGCCGATCAAATGCTGAGTTGTCACCGAATCTGTCCGCGCGCCGGGCAAATAATCATCGGGCAAAGTGTCAAACCATTTTTGTCCGCCGCGTTTGACCTGTAAATTGTCTTTGGAAATATTGAACGGAAACGCAAAATAATAAGAATCGTTCCAGTTGTTGTTGCCGCCCGTAAACGGAAATTTATCGGCGTCGAGTTCGTTGTGAATTTCGATGCGGTCAAGTTCGTCGTATATGCTCAAAACGGTTTCGGGAAAGATCGAGCGCTCGCGGCGAACTTCGATCTGCGTCATTTGCGTTCCCTTTTTGACCGTAATTTTCGGCGGAAAAGGATACGCAACTTTTGAGGCGTCAGAGCCTTCGACGCGGAGCAAATCATTGAACGGCAATTCGCCCTTGTCATTGACGATCTCGCGGTTGGCCCGCAAATCCTTAATGCTTTCGATATTTCCGTCAGCGCGTAATTTCACCGAGAAATTACCCCGTTTCGCTTCCCGTTCGTTTTCGTTCGGCTTCAAAGTTGAAACATTGCGCCCTGTTTCGGTCGTGATTTCAAAGGTTTTATAACCGCAAGCCGGTACATCTTTTGCGACAAAAATGATTTGTCCTTGTTCGTCAATATCGAATTCAGGCTTTTGGTTATTCGATAAATCTTTGATCTCCGTGATTCGCAGATTTTCTTGCGGCGGATTGATTTTGACGACATCGTTTCGCGCCCACGACAAACCGTTGTAAACCATTAAATTCCAGGTGTTTGCCGATTTTTGCGGCGATTGATTATCGTAACGCGAAGGTTGGGCGATCAGATTGACGCCTTGTTTGAGCATCAGCTCAACTTCGGATTTCGCCTTCGACATATAGGAAACATATTCCCGGTTCTGTTCTTCGAGCGGGGCGCGGCTGTTGAGCTGAATCCAGCCGTTATTGCCCGCGCCGCTGTGTTCATCGTAGGTCAGCATCAAATCGTAAACGCTCGAAAAATTACCGACCGGAAACGGAATATGGCGCGTCATCGAGATCGCGCTCCAGAGCGTTTCCGCCGCTGGCGTATGATCGTGGGCGTAACGCGCAAGCGCGGAAATGCGCGGCGACTGCGTTTTTGCCTCCGACCAAAGACCCGACCATTCTCCGCGAAAGGTCGGAATTTGGGCGGCGTATTTGGTTTCGATGTATTTTAAGAATTCATTCGGCGTGGCGATCTTTAACTGAACTTCTTTGTGTTTCAAATTCCAGAGCTTGACCGCTTTTTCGAGATTGATCACATCGGTCGGTTCGATAAAATCGTGGGCATCCATCGCCATCACCGCGTCGTATTTGTAACCGGCTTTCGTGTAACGATTAAGAAGTTCCGTAACGCCGATTTCCATAATTTCGAGCGGCGTTTTTTTACCCGCCAGCTCCGGGTTGAACATCTCGAACGGCGTTTTGTCCGTGTATGGATCGAGCGTAAATGGATCAAGGTAAAAATCCGTCAAAGCCTCCACATAACCGCCGCGTTTGCCTTGCGAAACCCACGTTAAAACTTTGCTTCCGTCCGGCGATTGCCAGTAAAACGGAACATTTCCCGGCGCGAGCGTCGTTGCCTGATTGATAAAAAGATTCGCGCCCGTAACGAGATATTTCGTGCCGCTTCCGGCCAGCACATTCGGCAAAGAAGTCGGATGTCCGGGAACATCGTCGAGCAGCGCGGTTTCTGATTTAATACCGTAGGTTCGCTCGAGTTTTGTATAATCGTAAACGAGCCGGTTCAATTCTTCTGCGCCCATAAAATCGGTGTGCATACTGCCCCACGAAGTTGAAAGCATCACGCGCCCCGATTTGATTAAATTCATTAGACGAGCAATTTTCGGTTTATCTTTCGGAAGCACGGAAGTCGGTTTTTGCTGACGTTTGAGCCATTCATTGACTTGCCAGACACTTTCGATCGTCCAGCGAAAATCCGGATTTTCCTCCGCCACGCGAATCACTTCGTCAATATGGCGGGCGGCGCGTTCCCGAACCGCGTCGGGCGGTTCGACGAATCCGAAATCGTAATGCGATAAGGGCGTGATATAGACGATTTTGATCGAACTTTCAGGGAGTTTTGCCTGGACGGCAATAGCCAACGAAAAAATAAAAACCGCAAAAACCCCGCTCAGAAACCAGATAATCCTTGTAATTTTTACTTTTTCTCGCAATGTTTCTCTCCTGTCTATCGAACAAAAAGTTATGAGTTTCGGTCATTTTTCTGATTTTATCCGAAACTCATAACTTTTCCCGCGTGAAAACCGGCTAGAAATTAAATCTTGCCGAAAGCTGAATTTGACGCGGTCCACCCGACCCGAGCAAACCGCCGAGTTGATTTCCAACGGTTGAATTACTTTGCCCGAAAAATGCGGTCGGTCTTAAAGTATTCGTATCGCCCTGCACCAAACCGCCGGACGGATCGGCAAAATTTGCCTTGTTGAACAAATTGAAAATGTCCATTTTCAATTGTAAGAATGTTCTTTCCGAAAGTTTCGTATTTTTGCCGATCGAAAGATCGACCTGCGCAAAACCGGGACCGCGAAGCGCATTGCGTCCGAGATTGCCATATACTCCCTGTCCCGGATCAACGAATGCCGCCACATTAAATTGACAATTCGGAACGTTAAAAGCAGGACAACGCGTATCGGCACCCGGCACTAAATTCGGTCGGAAAGAAAATCCGCCGAAAGTTCCGCCGGCGCGTGTAATATTCACCGGAAATCCGGTGCGAATTTGCGTGATGTTGTTAAACTGCCAGCCATCGACAAGCCATTTCGGTCCGTTTTTAAACCAGCGGCTAAATGATAAATCGTAGCCGATATCAAGCGCAAAATTATGTCTGATGTCCTGATCGCTGCTCGCTTTCTCTGCCTTGGCATCGTTTTCGTTTTGATAATCTCTGAAAAAACCGACGACATCGTCAATTGCGTGTCCCCACGTATAATTGGCGTTATACCGGAAACCGTTTGAAAAATTGCGTTTAAAGGTTATTTGCAACGAATTGTATTTCGACTGCGGATAGGCACCAACCACAAAAATATCGGCAAAATTGGCAGATAACGGACGAAGATTGGTAACCGGGTCTTTGCGATTGATGTTGCGCGGAGTCACCACGCCGTCCGTCAAAAGATGCGTCACGTGATTTCCGACATATCCGATCTGTAAAACGCCAAACCCGAGATTTTGCTGGACATTGAGCGACCACTGCTGCGCCATTGCGGTCTGCAAATTTTTTTCAATATGAAACGCCGTCGGTTTTGAACATCGGTAATCCGTCGGTTGAACCGGATATTGCGGCAACACTCCGCAGTTCGGATCGAACGCATCAAAGAAACCAACCGAGACAGTTTGAAATGTGTTGACTTGCGGTGAACCGAAACTGGCTGGCAGCTCACGATTATAAAAAATTCCGTAGCCGCCGCGCAAGATTGTTTTTTGATTGCCGAAAACGTCAAAAGCAAAACCGAGCCGAGGACCGAAGTTATTCGTGTCGGCATTATGAATTTTTTGTCCCAAAGGAGTAAATCTTAACGTTGTCAGATCAAAATTCTGAAGCCGACCTTCTTTTTCGCGGCTGACTGTGCTGACATCATAACGCAATCCTAAATTTAAGGATAAACGCGGATGGGCTTTCCAGTCATCCTGAAAAAAGAAAGAAAAGTTTTCGTTAGCATAACTTAATAAAGGGTTTCCGCTTTTTGAAACCGTAAATGGAAGATTATTTTTCAAATCAAGCGTATCGGGACGCGACAATCCCAAATATGAATATGTCTCTTGAGTTTTCGATTCTGCCGAACGGCGGTTTAACCTGATGTCAACTCCGGCTTTGAAGGAATTATTCCCGTAACTGAAACTGAGGCTGTCGAGAAATTGATAAACCGTTCCGGTGCGGTATTGATTAAACTGCGCGGGACCGATGTTGGCGATCGCCTGATCGCCGAAAAGAAAATTGACGATCGGCAGCGTTGACGGACCGGCACTCGGATTTGTCACATTGCGGTTGATCCCGAAAGCGAATTCGTTAACCGTCGAACCGTTAAATACATAATTATGAGAAAGTTTGAAAAGCTGCACGCGCAGAGTTCCGTCAGCGGTTTGGTCAAACCCGACGCCGTAAGGAGTCACGGTCTTGGAATCATTAATGTTGTATCTGGCGGAAAACTGACTTTTGGTTGTTTGCAGCCAATCAACTTTAACTGAACCTGTGTTTTCACGGAGAGTTCCGTTTTTTTGGATCGTGTAAATTCCGGCACCGGCGACATTCGATGGTTGCGTGGGCAGCGGAAGCGAATTCAGCAAAGGCAGAACTGCCGGAGCGGCACTCGCCCGAAAAGCGGCGGTCGGAGTTAACGCCGTGAAAAGCTGTCCGCGTGTTTGGCGAACGCCTTCGTAATTCGTAAAGAAAAATAATTTATCTTTGATTAGCCGCCCGCTGACATTTCCGCCAAATTGATTAAGATTGAATTTCGAGCGCGGAAAACGATAGGCATTGTTGAAAAAATCATTGGCATCAAGTGCTTCGTTGCGATAATAATCAAAAACGCTTCCGTGAAATTGGTTTGTGCCGGATTTCGTGATCGGATTGATAACGGCACTCAAGGCTTGTCCGTATTGCGCCGAATAATTCTGCTCGACGACCTGAATTTCCTGAATACTGTCCAGCGAAACACGATTGACGCGGGATTCAATTCTGCCGAGCACATTTGAAGTTCCGTTCAAATCAACGCGACCGGCATCAATCCCGTCAACCAGAACACTCGCACCGCCGAAGGTCGAGGGAATTCCGTTGATACTTGTCTGAAACTGATTAGTGCTTTGCACCGAACCCGGAACAGTTGCCAGAAGTCCTGTAAAATCACGCCCGTTAATCGGAGCATCAGCGATTCGGGCGGCATTGATCGTGTCGCCGACCGTTGCCGTTTCCGTGTCAACCTGTGTTTGGTCGGCGATCACATTTACCGTCCCGCCGACACCGCCGATGCTGAGCTTCAGATCAACGCGGGATTTTTCGCCGACTGCCAAACGAATTTCGTTAATAGTGGTTTCCTGAAAACCACTCGCGGTTGCCGAAACCTTGTAAACGCCGTTGGGAAGCGACAAAACTTCGTAACGCCCGTCGGAATCCGTCTGAACCGTGCGAGTTTCATTTGTGCCGACGCTGATTATTTTCACGGCTGCATTCGGAACTGATGCGCCGTTGGCGTCCTGAACCTGCCCGGAAATTGTTCCCGTATTCGATTGGGCAAAATATCCAATCGTTAAAATTAGAATAATTGCGATGAGAGAACCCGTTTGTTTGATTGTCCTGCCAATTTGATAGTTCATAATAAAGCCTCCAAAATTTTCTCCGATTTCTAAACTTTCGTGCAATCGCCTTTTGCGGGAAGCGCCGCGATTGCGGCAAAATCCGGTGTCCAAACCCCGTCTTTTTTGGGATAATATTTTTCAAGCATTTCCGCCGTCATCGGCACGGCCGGGATGACATCACGGACGCTCACGTTTTCGCCGTTCATTATTTGAATTATGCTGTCAATACAGCGCAGACCGACATATTCGGGAAACATCGCCGCGCTGACTTTTAACGCTTCACGCCGCATCAGCCATTCTTTTTCGTGTTCTCCGGCGAGTCCGAAGCCGGCGACCGTCACCGTTTCGGCATCGAATCCGGCATCGAGATAACCTTGAAACGCGCCTTGTCCGGTTTCGTCGTCCATCGCAAAAATCACGTCAATATCGCCCGTTTGTTTCAAAGTTTCGAGCGCGGCTTCACGCGCAATACTCGGCGTCGCTTCGCCGTTTATCGAAGCGACGACCACCGCATCCGGCTGAATGCTTCGCACACCTTCGACAAATCCTTCGCTTCTCAGCAAACAAGGACGCAGCCAAGGAAGACCGACATCAAGAATTCGGAGCGGCAAATTATCTTCGTTTTTTACGTTTTCGCCGACCCATACGCCCAGATCATAACCCGCGTCGTAATCGCAAATAGCAATCAGCGTCTGCATTCCTTCGACCGGATTGGCTTCGACCACGACGGGTTTCCCTACAGCTTCCGCCATTTTAAGGATTTTTTCCAAACCTTCGGTCGCGGCTGGCGTTAAAATCAGCGCGTCAACATTTTCGAGCATTTCACGCGCCTGTTGGATCTGATTTTCGACCGATTTGTCGGCATCAACAACGACAATTTCCGCGCCGTATTGCGCGCCGCGCCGCTCTAAAATCTCAATCACGATCTGATACCAAATATGAAAACTGTAATTCGTTAAATATCCGATTTTCTTCGGTGTTTTTGTCGCTACAACAAGCGGAATGGCTTTGATTGCATCATCCAGACGCGGCGGCGGATTATACTGCGTAACCGGCGGATTATTTTCTGTGGCTGCTGTTTGACTCATAATTTTTCCTCACTAAAACTGGATTTATTAAATTGCTTGGGTTCGCGGCACACCGCCGATTTGCGTTAAAAGTCCGCCGTCCGCCGTCCAAATTGAACCGGTTACAAATGAAGCACTTTCGTGCGCCAGAAAAACGACCACTTCGGCGATTTCACGCGCTTCGGCAATCCGCCCCAAAGGATGCATTTGATTGCACGCATCGTAAACCGATTGCGGATTCGGGTCTAAAGATGCCGCCCATTTGAGCATCGGCGTATCAACCGTTCCCGGACAGACGGCGTTTGCCCGAATGTTATTTTTCGCAAAATCCATCGCGATCGAGCGCGTTAAACCCAAAAGTCCGTGTTTGCTGACCGTATATGCCAAAACATTTTGTTGGCTCGCTAAAGCCTGCACCGACGAAACATTGACGATTGAACCGCCGCCCGCTTCCAACAAATAAGGAATCGCTGCGCGAGCCGCGTTCCAGGCACCTTTGAGATTGACGTCCAAAACTTCCTGCCATTGTTCTTCACTCGTCGAAATTGCCGTGCCGTAACGCTGAATTCCTGCGCTCACCACCAATGAATCAATGCGGCCGAAAATTTCTTTCGTTTTATTTACGGCTTCTTCGACTTCTCCGAAATCGGCGACATTGACTTTTTCAAAAATAGCTTTTCCGCCAGCTTTCTCGATTTTTTCGCAAGTGTCGTAGCCCGCCTTTTCATCCCAATCGAAAATCGCTACTTTGGCGCCTCTTTCAGCGAGAATTTCACACGTCGCCTGACCGATTCCCAGTGCGCCGCCAGTGACGATCACGCCTTTTTCGTCAAATCTCATAAACTCTCCTAAACTGTGACCGAAGATTAAGTTTCATCCATTTGCTCCTCAGCGTTTTCCGCGTCTTCCAAAGTGAGCGGTGCCGCCGGCGGTAGATTTTTATACCAGGTGAAATAAAGAATGATGACTGTCACCAAGGTTATTCCGAGTAAACTGAAACCAATGGATAAGCGGTGTAAAATCAGGTAAAGCATCGAAACATAAAGCGCGACAATGCCGATCAACGAAATTATCGTATTGAAAAAATCGAGTTTGAAAGGCGATTGTTTTTTGAAATCGGGAGTTTCCGCCAAAACCGCCGCTTTGGCAGGTCGCCACGCGCCCGCCGGTTGAACTTTGCGATAGAAACTTTTCAAAGTTTCAATGTCCGTTGGCTGCGTCAAAAGCGAAACGACAATCGT